>CAZFJJ010000059.1:0-10112 GCA_964519075.1 uncultured Lachnospiraceae bacterium | reverse complement strand
CCTCGTTATGACCGCTTCGATAACCCTCCGTATTCAGTTGTGTGAAGGGTTTGATTGCGATGCCCGCAGTTTTTTGTTCGCTGGGCTCACAAAATTTCGACCGCGGCCACTCCTTATTGCTCGCTTGAGCCGTCACCGGCGGCGCTCGCAAATATCCCCCTCTGTGTTCAACACTCATTTATTGTACCATCTTTCTCTGCCGATGTCAAGTGGTTTTTGTGATTTTGTTTGGAAACGGTAGAGTGTTCACACAAAGTTCACTCGATTTCCTCGATTGGATCATAAAAACCAAGCTTTGCCGTATTGATTTCCGATTGGCAATGTGGTATAATGTAACCAGTAAATTTTTGCAGTTTTACCAAAACGGAGGAATCTTCATGAGCAATCTTGACAAAATGAACCAAACCTTTGACCGGATCGAGGTAACCAATCTCACCGGTCGCTTGATCGAAGAGGTGGAGAAGGTCGTGGTAGGTAAACACCACGAGATCCGCCTTTTGGTCTGTGCAATGCTGGCAGGTGCACACGTTCTGATTGAGGATGTGCCCGGCGTGGGCAAGACTACGCTGGCCGGTGCGCTGGCAAAGGCGGCAGGTCTGTCCTTTAAGCGTGCCCAGTTTACCCCCGACGTTATGGCGTCTGATATTACCGGCTTCAATATCTATAACCGTCAGACCGAAAAATTCGAGTTCCGTGAAGGTCTTGTCATGTGCAACCTTCTGTTGGGCGACGAGATCAACCGTGCTTCTCCTAAGACGCAGTCGGCGCTGCTGGAGGCGATGGAGGAGGGCAAGGTCACGGTGGACGGTACGACCTACAAGCTTCCCAGTCCCTTTATGGTCATTGCGACCCAGAACCCCCACGGCTTCGTGGGAACGTATCCCCTGCCCGAGGCACAGCTGGACCGTTTTGCGCTGAAGCTGTCCATGGGCTACCCTACCGAGGAGCAGGAGGCGGATATTCTGATGGCGCGCCGCGGCGTGAACCCTCTGGACAAGGTGCAGGCGGTGACCGACGTGGAGGGCATCGCTAAGATGTGCCGCTTGACCGCGGACGCTACGGTGGATCCCGAGATCTGCCGCTACGTGGTATCGCTGATCGCCGCTACCCGTAAGCACAACGGAATCGCCCGCGGAGCCTCTCCACGTGCTTCGTTGGCGGTAATGAGAATGGCACAGGCCTACGCCGTGATGCAGGGCAGGGAGTACGTTCTGCCCGACGACGTAAAGGCGGTCTTCGTTCGCTCGGTGGCTCACCGTTTGGTTCTGACCCAAGAGGCAAAATTGGCTCGGACTACGCCCGAAAGCATTCTGCAGGAGATCTCGCTGAAGACCCCCGTTCCTTTTCGGGGCAGCCGTGATCAGGCGTGAGTAGTTTTCTGATCCGATGCGGCAGAGCGATCCTGTCGTTTCTCCGAAAGATCAAAAACAGAGAGTTTGTTCAGCCCGCCTTCTTCCCACAGCGTAACTTCTGGCTTTACCTGCTTTTGATTGCCTTTGCGCTGGTCTTTACGCAGGTGCTGCTCTCGCCGATTTCGGGAGTCATCTTCCTGTTCGTGCTGTTTTTGCCCATACTCTCTTTACTGTATCTTTTGATCGAGGTGCTCTGCGTCAAGCTCTATCTGAACGTCTCTGCCCAGGAGGCGGAAAAGCATTCCGCGGTAGACTTCTCGCTGACCCTTTCCAACGAATCGCCCCTTCCCTATCCCTTCGTGGAGGCGGTGATCACCGTTCCTTCCGACGACGCGGTGCGCTGTATCAGCCAAAAGACTAAGCTTTCGCTGATTCCGTTCGGTAACTACGTCATCGAGAAGACTCTCGCCTTTGCATATCGCGGCGCATACGAGATCGGCGTCAGCGAGCTTTGTTTTTACGATTTCCTGCGTCTGTTCCGCTATCGGGTGAAGCTGGAGCTGTTCCGCGAGCTGTTCGTAGTGCCCCGCAGACTGTCCCTCCCCGTGGAGAGCGGCGGTGACAGCCGACAGGAGGAAACCGAAACGGTGGTTCTGCAAAGCGGTCGGGATAACACCGAAATGTCGGATATCCGCGATTATCAGCCGGGGGATAGCTTGCGTGCGGTTCACTGGAAGCTGTCGAGCAAGACCCAGGATCTGAGGGTGCGTCAGTACGCCCGCAATGCCGACCGACAGACCTTCCTGTTTGTGGATACAGCGCGTCGTTACGACGCCGCCGACCGCAGATGGCTGCCCGATATCAACGAGTACGCCACCGACGGCGTGGTGGAGGGCGCCATTGCCCTTGCGCTGAAAGCGCTCAGACAGGGCGGGCAGACCGTTACGCTGGTCTGGTTTGACTCCCGCGGCATGGACGATCGCTGTGCCTTCCGACTCTATAACGAGAACGATCTGGACCAGATCTTCCGTCTGTTTGCTACCGCGCCCATTACCGAGACCGAATACAGTATCGCCGATCTTGCCAATCTGATGGAGGACAATTTCGACGGCGCTACGTTTGCCTTTGTGGCAGGCGGTCTGGGCGACCGTCTGACGGCGGCGATCTGCGCCATGGAGCTTCCTGCTGGCGCAAAGCAGGAGGTCTACACCTTCGAGCCCTACGAGCAGATCGCTCCCTCTGCCCACTCCGCTTATCTGGATGGCGTGGAGGCTTGTCGGGACGAGCTGCTCCGTCACGGCATCACCGTTCACGATCTGCGGGAGACGGTGCTTTCCCGAGAGGAGGTGACCGACGTTGAGTAAGAAAAAACGAAAGATCGACCCTATATTAGAGCTGGAGGCTTCGTTGCGAGACGGCGCGGCAGCGGGATCTGCTGCAGAGACTGAAGTCGAGCCTGACGAGACGGCCGCCGAGCCGTCGGCATCTGCCGCCAAAATGGCGAAGGAGGAAAAACGTCGGCTGAAAAAACTCCGCAAAGCAGAGAAAAAAGAAGCCAAACGTAAGAAAAAAGAGGCGAAGCGTAACCGTTTCGTCCTATACGACCCGAAGAAGATGCAGGGCTTTGCCCTTTCACTGCCCATTGGCTACTTCCTGCGCTTCTTTTCCATCGGATTTTCGCTGTTCGGGGTGCTTTGGCTGTTCTGTGACGCCTTTGCTCTGACCGAAGTCAGCGCTCTTCCTCTATTGACCTACTGCGTGGTGATGGTCTCCGCCTTTTCGATGATCTTTATCGGCAAATGGTTTACGTTGGCGGGATTTGGCGTGTTGGCGGCGTGGGTGGGACTCTTCTTCTGGCAAGCGGGAAATCCCCTGACCTTCTATGTGTCGGGCGTCGAGTTGGTATTCAACCACATGATGTTCCGACTTACCGAAGCGGGCTTTGCCGCGTCGGCCAGCATCACCCTGCCCTATCTGGGCGGTCTGTCCGGGGGATTCGGACTTACGCAATCCGAGCTACTGACCTACGGAGGTGTGTTTGCGCTGGCCACCGTATTTGCCCTGGTTTTTGCGGCGTTTTCCGCTAAGCGCACCCGTCTGATCCCGATGGTCGTGCTGGGTGGCGGTCTGTGCGCCGTCTGCTTCACCTACAATCTGTGTCAGACCAACTGGGGAATTGCCTGCGTGCTGGCGGGTCTATGCTCAGCGGCGGTGCTGTCCTCCTACGACAAGACCTACAAAGCACATAAGCATTCCAAAAAATCCCGTGCGTATTCGGGTTATTCTGCCGCGTTGGCAGGCGTTTTGGCCATGGCGATCGCCGCGATCCCTGCCGCTTCGGTGGAGGAGCGCTGGGGCGAGATCGAGTTCATTGCCGATCCCATCAAGGAAGCGCGCACCTACATTACCACCATTCTCACCGGCGGCAATCCCAAGTACAACAAGATGAATACGCTGAACGAACGGCAGTCTAACAAGCTGGAGGACGTGGAGTTTGAGGAAGTGGTTCTCTTCCGCGTGACGTCGCCTGCCAAGCACGCGATCTATTTGCGCTCTTGGATCGGCGGCGATTACGATTACACTGCTGACGAATGGATGGTGCTGAATTCTACTGCTTACAGCCAGATGCTGAAGGAGCTTTCCGCCGAGGGGCGCAATTTTATTGGCGATCAGGTGACGTTTGACCTGTATTCGCTGATATCGCCTGCATTATCGGACGGTACTTTCCAGGAAAACGGATACGTGACCAGCCCTCGGTTTGGCTATTCGGCCGCCTTTATTGACGTTGAATACGTTAACAACTCCGGTCAGCTGTTCGTTCTCCCCTCTGCTTACGCGTCGGTTTTTGGTCTCTACGAATACGGCTCCAGGACGGATGCTTATAGCGAGGGTGTCAGCATTCACGCGGACGGTATGTTTGCCTCCGGCTGGTTCAATCTGAAGAAATCCTATACCGCTGCGGCGGTCATGCCCTCCTACTATACGGCGGGGTATGCGCAGCAGGCGGAACGGGAGGTGCGGTATTATCAGCTCCTTTGCAGTTACGTTGCAGCTCTTCAACAGAATATGTCCTCGAATTCGACGCAGGCACTGAGTGAATTCCGCCTTGCGTTGAATGAAGAGGGGCTTACGGAGTTTTCTACGGCGGCGCTGGAGCAATATCTGGCGCTTGACACCAACGAGCGTGCGCGCTGGTACAGCCGCTACGTGCGTTTGGTAAGCGAATACAGCGATTATGTCGCTGAGAATTATTTATCCTATCCCGCCGAGAGTGAGGGAATCCGCCAAATCATGGCCGTGTTGGCTCCCGAGATAGAAGCGGCTCCCACTACTCATGATAAAATAATGGTGGTGGTGAATTATCTGACCGAAAATTACTCGTATACCTATACGCCCACCAAACCGGAGACGGATGACTACAGCGCGCTGGATACGTTCCTGCTGGAAACCAAGGACGGTTACTGCGTACAATTTGCTTCTGCCGCCACCGTACTGTTGCGTGCGGCAGGAATTCCTGCTCGTTACGTACAGGGATATATTGCCAGCGACCTGAACGCCGGCACCTCGGAGGACGGCAGCTTGCAGTATACCGCAAACGTTCGGGATAGCGCTGCTCACGCTTGGGTGGAGGTCTATATTGAGGGGCTTGGCTGGCGTACTTATGAAACCACGAACGTGTATTACGAGTACCTGTATTATATCGAATCGGAAGCCGAGGAGACTCCTGCTACTTCCACCACGTCCCGCCCGCTCGTGACGACGGATCCGTCTGTTACGACACCGGCGACCGTGACTACGCCTGCCGTATCCGACGATCGCGACGAGGAGCCTGAGCAACCAACCGTTGCAAACGATATTGATCCCGAGCAACTGATGCGGATTGCCGTAGGCATGGTGATCGTGATCGCGGTGGCACTGCTGTTCTATTGGCAATACCGCAGAGCGCGAAGAGTGGTGGATGGAAGATCGTACTATATCGAGCGATCGGTTTATGGAACGTTTGAGGAAAAAGCTGATTTTGATCAGGTGGCGGGCGTGCTGTGTGACAGCATTTTTGAGATTCACGCGATCCTCGGCAATCGCCCTGTCGTGGGCGAATTACCCAGCGAGTTTGCGCGCCGTATTGACGCTCCGCTCAGAGTGGGATCGTCGAGAATGGTGCGCAGACGCGCCAGATTAGCCTTGCTACCCTACTCGTTTGGTCAAATAGTGGAATTGATCCAAAAGCAGGAATTTGGCCGTGCGCTGACCAGATCTGAGCTGGAGATACTGGGCACGTATCTGCGTGCGTTGATCGATTCGGAATATCGGACGCTTCCTTTCTATAAACGGATCTGGTATCGGTATATCCGATTTATGATCTGATTTGAATCCTGAAAAATATCCGCAGTTGCGAGACTGCGGATATTTTTTGTACTGCGGGAGATGCTACGAAATAACGGGCTTGCAGAAAGGGGTGGCGAGGTGTGGGGCTTGTACGCAATGCTGTCGGCGTTGCTTGCGGGTGTGAATGCCGTATTGTCTAAGCGTTGCTCGGATCGGATGAATACGGTAATGCTTTCGGTTATCCGTACGGTGGTCATTTTAGCCGTGGCAACGGTAGCCGTATGGCGGTTGGACGGGTGGCGCAGCATATCTGCCATTGGATGGGATGGAATTGCCGCGATTGCAGGGGCGGGCGCTGCGACCGCCGTTGCATGGATCAGCTATTTTCGCGCGCTGTCGATGGGCGACGTGAATCGAGTGTCGGCGGTAGATAAGCTGTCCATCGTTTTGTCGACGATCGGCGGGTGGTTGTTTTTGGACGAGCGCATGGGAGCTGCCAAGCTCTCGTCGATAGGTCTGATCTGCGTCGGGGTTGGTTTGATGGCAAAAGACGAGTCTAATGCAGTAGACAAACATGATCAAGAGCGAAAGCAAGGGCGGTTTGGCTGGGCAGGATGGGCGATGGTATCGGTTCTGCTGATATCGGCTTCAGCATTGTTATCGAAGGTGGGCACGAATTCGGTTGCGCCGGAGTTGGTCTTGTTGTTACGAACGACAGTGGTGCTCACAATTACGATTGCCTGCTTGATCGGGAGCGGGCGCGAAAAATCGATTCGCGCAATAGACAAGCGAGTTTTGGTAACTGCGGTAGTATCCGGAGTCGTAACGGGCGTGGGCTGGCTGTTCTATTTCCGCGCATTGGCGAACGCAGAGGCGAGTGCCGTGCACGCGGTTGATAAACTGAGCGTTTGGGTGACCATGATTTTGTCGAGGGTAATGTTTCGAAGTAGGTTCAGTTCGGCAGAGCTGTGGGGAGTGACGTTCGTAGTGGCTGGAATATTGATCCTGTTTTTTCATTCGGCAGTTTCATCTCAATAATATTTTTTCGTTTTTTTTGATTAATCGACCGAATCCGAGCGCTTTTTTGCCGTCAAGATGATATAGTGGGGGCGTGAGGAGGTATGAATCGATGCTTATACTAAATTTAATTGGGAAAATGCTCACCGGAGAGCGCGACGGATCTACAATATGGGAGGTTTTGTTGGGCGACATCAGCTACGATCCTATTACGGATCCGTCGGAGGGTGTGTTGGTGGCTTCTCTTGCGGAAAATATTCTGAGGTTTGGGCTTTTGCAACCGATATTAATAAGAAAAAATCAAAAAGGAGGTAAAAAGCGCGAAAAATACGTGCTGGTTGCCGGCAGGCGTCGTTTAGAGGCGCTACGAATGCTCGGCCGTACGCACGCACCTGCCATTGTCGTTGCTTGTGACGAGAAGCGCGCACCCGTACTGTCGGTTTCGGAGAACCTGCTGCGCAGATCGCCAAACTACGCGGAGCTTGCGGTACGGGTGTCCGATCTGGTTTCGAACGGGTGGGAGGTGGAACGGCTGGCAGGCGCGCTGGCGATGCCGAAAACAGAGCTGAACGATTTGCTCACCTTGGCAAGGCTGTCGCCTGCCGAGCTACAGCGAATGCGACGCATGGACGTATCCCGGGAGGATGCTGTCCGCCTGCAATCGTTTGCACCTGCGGTCAAAGCCGCGATATTGGACAAGCGCGCCGCTGACCCGGACGTTGATCTATCTGCCTTGATAACCGAGATGCAGGAATCGCCCGATCTTCGGCTGACGCAAACGCACAAGATTTTAGTGAACGACGTTCGGGTGTTTTTGAACACGATTGAAAAATCGGCAGCGACGATGAAAAGTGCCGGGTTTGACACGAAGGTTGAGCGTGAGGAGTTGGCGGATTGCTATGTATTTGAAGTGCGGGTGTCGAAAAGTCAAGGGGTGATGCTGAGGGATGAGCGAAAGAAGCCTGATGTTTCACGTGAAACGTCAGCGATCAACGGGCGGGTGTCCGGATTTTCGGCGGCAACCAGTATATTCAAGGCGCTTGCGGAGGAAGAAACGTCGATCGGAGCCGATGTTTCACGTGAAACGAGCGCAGAAAAAGGGACGATTTCTTTCGAAAATGCAGAAAATCTCGAATTATGTATTGACGGACGTCGAAAAAAATGATATAATGACAGAACGGATGCCGATCATGTGCTGCGGCGGAATAGGAGTAGATTATGGGCAAAATAATTGCGTTTTCGAACCAAAAAGGCGGAATAGGCAAAACGACGTCGGCTGTGAATATAGCCGCCGCAGTTGCAAAACGCGGCAAAAAAGTGCTGCTCTGCGATCTTGATCCCCAGGGGAACGCGACCAGTGGCGTCGGAGTCTCCAAAAAGGGCAATCAATATACTACATACGACGTTTTGATTGGTAACGCCAGAGCGGCGGATGCGGTGATCAAGACGAATTTTGAAAATCTGTGGATCATGCCCACTAACATTGGGCTTGCAGGAGCTGAATACGAGCTGGTATCGCTGGAAAAACGCGAATATATTCTGTCAGAGAGGCTGTCGGAAATCAAAGACGAGTACGATTACGTCATGATTGACTGCCCACCGTCGCTGGGAATACTGACGGTAAGCGCGTTGACTGCTGCTGACGGAGTCGTGATCCCGATGGTTTGCGAATATTACGCGCTGGAGGGATTATCCCAGCTGATGCTGACGATCCGTCAGGTGAAAAAAAGATATAACGCCGAACTGGAAGTGGTCGGAATCCTGATGACTATGTACGACCGACGGCTAAATCTGACGATGCAGGTGCGAGCGGAGCTTGAGAAATTTTATAAAGACAAGCTGTTTGAAACAACGATCGTTCGAAACGTTCGCCTCAGTGAAGCGCCCAGCTTTGGTATGCCGATTATTTATTACGATAAATCGTCTAAAGGAGCAGTTGCCTATACGAAGGTGTCGGACGAACTGCTGCAGCGGATTTGAATGGAGGATTGAACACATATGGCTAAACAAGGCGGCCTGGGCAGAGGGCTGGGGTCGATATTTTACGACGACGCAGACGTTGAAAGCAATGCTGACGTACACAAATTGCGGATTTCGGAGCTGCAACCGAGAGCGGGACAGCCGCGAAAGAATTTTGACGGCGAAGCGCTTTCGCAGCTTGCAGACTCCATCGCAACTCATGGGTTGATCCAACCCATCATCGTGAGACGCGGAATGGGCGATCTATACGAGATTATCGCCGGCGAAAGACGCTGGCGTGCATCCAAAATGGCAGGATTGACCGAGGTTCCTGTCGTAGTGATCGAAGCGGACGATCAAAAAACCGACGAATTGTCGCTGATTGAAAACATTCAGCGAGAAAATCTCAATGCGGTGGAAGAATCACTGGCGTACAAGGCGCTGTTGGAGGAATACAATTTGACGCAGGAGACGGTGGCGAGCCGTGTTGGTAAGTCCAGAAGCACGATCACCAATTCGCTACGTCTGTTGGATTTGCCCGAAACTGTGCTGAAAATGGTATCTGAGGATCAGATCTCTGCCGGTCACGCCCGCGCTCTGCTGGGGTTGAAGTATCGTTCGGATATCGAAGTAGGTGCGGCGACGGTTGTGGACAAGGGTTATTCGGTTCGCGCGACCGAGGAATTGGTTCGCCGAATGAACGCCCGCGCCGAAAAAGCAGCGGATGCTGTTGTAAAGACCGAAACGACGGTAAATTACACTGCGGAATTAGAGAAAAAAGTGCGCGGATTGCTTGGCAGAAAGGTCAAGATCGTAGAAGGTGCACGGGTTAAACGTCTGGAGCTGGAATATAGCGATAACGACGATCTGCAGAAGCTGCTCTATCTGCTTTGCGGAGAAGAAATTATGAAAGACTGAGGAGAATTATCATGTTAGACATCAAATACATTATTGAAAAGCCAGATGAAGTAATCGCTCGCCTTGCCAAGAAAGGAAAAGACGCCCGTGAGGACGTTGAGCAGATCCTGAAGCTGGATGCCCGGCGAAGACTGCTGATTTCCACAACCGAGGCAATGAAAGCGGAAAAAAATAAGGTTTCCAAGCAAATTCCCGCGTTAAAGAAGGAAAAGAAGGATACGACTGAAATTTTTGCCAGAATGAAAGAAATTTCCGTGTCCATCGACGAGAATGACGCCATGCTGAAGGAAGTAGAAACCCAGCTTACCGGTGTGATGCTGGGGCTTCCTAACCTCCCCGACGAGGATCTGCTTGCAGGCGGTAAGGAGAACAATGAGCCGCTTCGCTACTACGGAGAGCCCAAACAGTTCGATTTTGAGCCGAAAAATCACGTTGATCTTTGCAACGGCCTGGGGCTGATCGATTACGAGCGCGGAACCAAGCTGGCAGGCTCCGGATTCTGGATCTACCGCGGCATGGGCGCGCGTTTGGAATGGGCGC
>CAZFJJ010000058.1:7563-10341 GCA_964519075.1 uncultured Lachnospiraceae bacterium | reverse complement strand
CTCCATTGCAAATTCCGGTGAGATCCAGGGCGAGACCGAGCAGGTTGTCGGCAGCGGCACCTCGTCGGTCACCGTCACCCCTTGGGTAGGCTACGAATTCCAGCGCTGGAGCGACGGCAACACCTCCCCCACCCGTTCGGGCGACCGGGGTGAAGCAGGCAAGACCACCACGATCTACGCCATCCTGCAGCCGGTCTATCTGGAGATGCCGGTCATGCATATCACCACCGAAACGGGCTACGACGTAGAGTCCAAGGTGGACTATATCTTTGGCACCCTGACCCTCACCAACTGCGCCGCGGAATATGCGTTCAGCGAGCGCATCATCGAGATCCGCGGCAGAGGTAACTTTTCCTGGCAGCTGGACAAAAAGTCCTACCACATCCGTCTGGACAGCAAGGACAATCTGCTGGGCATCGGTGATGCCGAGGGTAAGCATTGGAATCTGATCGCCAACCATTGCGACCAGTCGCTGCTGCGCAACCACACCGCCCTCCGCTTTGCGGCCATGATGAGCGGCGTGGGCTACTCTCCCGCCTGCACCAGCGTGGAGGTCTACATCAACGGCATCTATAACGGCGTCTACCTGCTGACCGAGTCCATCCGCGTGGGCGACGGCAGAGTAGATATTGCCGACGACCCCGAGGCGGGCACCGACATCGGCTATCTGGTGCAGCTGTCCAACTACTCCGAGGAGTATCCCTTCTACATGGGCGGCAAGACCTACGAGATCAAGAGCGACCTCTCCGACGATCCCGGACTTTGCTGGGAGCAGCAGATGTACATTCAGGATTACATGAGCCTCTGCTACGAGGCGATCCTTGCCGGCAATCGGGAGGAGATCGAACGGCTGATGGATCTTGATTCCATCGTGGACTCCTACATCGTGGAGGAGACGGTGAAGAATCTGGACGTGGGCTGGGACTCCTTCTTCTTCTACAAGGATGCGGGCGGCAAGCTGGTCATGGGTCCGATCTGGGACTTCGATCTGTCTTTGGGCAACGCCAACGAGGGCTGTGACAGCTACAAGGATCTCCACGCCGCCCAAAACAGTATGGGGCAGAGCAATCCTTGGTTCTATAACCTGATGGCGTATAAATGGTTCCGCCAGCTGGTGGCAGAGCGCTTTGCTTCTGAAGAGGTACAGAGCATTATCAATTCCCTGCCCGAGCTGATCCGTACAGAGGCCGACGCCTACGCCAACTCCTTCAACCGCAATTTTGAAGAATGGCAGATCTTCGGTCAGCAGATCAACCGTGAGCCCCGGGCTATTATGAAGCTGGACTCCCACGCCGAGCACGTGGACTATCTGATCGAATGGCTGGAGAACCGCATCGAATGGATGAACGGTTTCATCGGCAGCGAGCGCTACAACGAGGGCTACAATACCGAATCCGGCAGCGGCGGCATCGTCACCCCCACGCCCACTCCCGATCCCTCCTACGAGTTTATATGCTCGGGCGGCAGCGGCAAATACACCGATCCCTATCTGATCTCCACCGCCGAGGACTTCATGAACTTCACCGAGGCTATGTACAACGGCGAGACCTTCAGCGGAAAATACTTCCGCCAGACCGCCGATCTGGATATGACCTCCATCCGCAGCTACAACGGCATCGGCTCCGAGGGTCGCTTCGACGGCATCTACGACGGTGACGGTTATACGATCCACGCCGTCATCGAGGGAGACGACGAGTGCATCTTCCCTTATCTGTCTGGCCTGGTGATCAATCTGGGCACCACCGGCAGTGTAAACAACTCCGCACAGGCAGCGGGCATCTGCCGAAGCATCCGTCAGGGCGGCGGCATCGTCAACTGCTACTCGCTCATGGACATCACCTCCTACGGAAGCGGTCAGGCAGGCGGTATATCCGCCTCCACCCAGTCGGGTGACATTCTGCTGACCAATTGCTACTTTGCAGGCACGCTCAGCGGCGAGCAGTCCTCTCCCTCCAACGTATGGGTTGACGGACGCTTCGGCACATTCGCCTTCCTTTACTCCCCCGACGATCTAGGCGCGCTCAATCTGTCCGAGACCGCCGACATCCTACTCCCCCGCGATCAGATGAACGATGCGCTTGTGACCCTGCTGAACGATAATCTGGAAACGATTTCCCGGCTGCAGGGCTCTCACACCGCGGGAGAAAAGATCTCCGTTAACGCGCTCTGCACCTGGACTGCCGACGCAAACGGATCCCCCGTGCTAACTCACAAATAACCAACCGAGGGAGCGTATGCCAAGCGCTCCCTCTCTCCGATCCATACGAAAATACCCATCCGATCTGCAGGCTTCCGCACGCTCGTCCGTCAAAACGGCTTGCAGGAAGGCTTGGGATTCGGAATCAGTTCCATGTGTTTTTTTGCATTTTTCGATGCTAAATCACTTCAATGCGCAAGAAGTTTACAATTGTTCTCTTGTATTGCCGTCTAAATTATGTTATACTGTAAATAATTGTACACTTTGCGATCAAAATCCATACGGAGGAAAAACAAATGCGTAAACTTCTATTGCTCACCGCTCTGCTGGGCACTCTCTGTCTCTGGAGCTGTACGAATACCCCCGACGTCACCGACGATCCCGGTTCCGCGTCTGCCATCACACAGACCACGCCCATCACTCCTGCAGAAAGCGATCCCCCTACTACGGTCGCTACCGACTCTCCCATCCCCGGTACTACGGTCAACACCGACGGTAGTCCTTCCACGACCGAAGTCACCACTACCGAAAAGACCCCCGAAACCGCATCCCCCGTCACTACTGACGACACCCCCGTCACT
>CAZFJJ010000058.1:0-7463 GCA_964519075.1 uncultured Lachnospiraceae bacterium | reverse complement strand
CCCCCGTCACTACTGACGACACCCCCGTCACTCCGGTAACCACTCCGGCTCAAACTACCACTCAATCGGTCACTACGACAGCCAAGACCACAACGACTCAGGCTACAACGACTCAGGCTACAACGACTCGCGCTACGACGACCACCAAACCGGTCACCACCGCCCCCGAGCCCGCAGAAGGAACCTCTATCTCGGTTCGTTACGTATCCGGAAATACCAAAGCAGGCACCATTTCCGGCACCGCTTTGCAATCCATCAAATACGGTCAGACCAAAACCACCACCGTCACCGCCAAAGCGAATTTGGGTTACAAATTCGTGAAGTGGAGCGACGGCGTGACTACCGCCACCCGTAGCGGCGAGTCTCCGAAAGAAAATTGCATCATCACCGCCATCTTTGAATACGACGCGATGGAGCTTCCCATCATCAGCATCACCACCGAGACGGGCAGAGATCCTACGTCCAAGGAAACCTACATCGGCGGTACCATCTCCATCTCCAACTGTGACGACGAATATCTGCTGGAAAACTACGAAATGCAGATCCGCGGCAGAGGCAACTATACCTGGACCTCCGACAAGGTGCAGAAAAAGTCCTGGCGCATCAAGCTGTCCGCAAAGCAGAACCTGCTGGGTCAGGGCGACGGCAAGGCGAAGGACTGGACGCTGATCGCCAACCATTGCGATCAGTCGCTGATCCGCAACTACATCACCCTGAACTTCGCCCGCAAGCTGGAAGGCATCTCCTTCATGTCTTCCGCCACCAGCGTTGACGTCTACGTCAACGGCGAATACCGCGGCGTTTACACGCTCTGTGAACAGAACGAGGTACAAAAAAACCGCGTGAACATCACCGAAAACGCAGAAAGCGTCAAGACGGGATACCTGATCGAAATGACCGGCTATGCCGAGGATCCCAAATTCTCGATCTACATGGAAAGCGGCTGGTTCAATTTCGAGATCAAGAGCGACCTTTCCTCTTTGAGCTCCTCCACCTACAACGCGCAATTCAGTTTTGCCCAGAGTTATATTAACCAATGCTGGCAGGCGGTCGTGAACGGAAACGAAGCCACCGTCCGATCGCTGATAGACGTTGATTCGGTAGTCGATACCTACATCGTAGAAGAACTGTTCAAAAATCTGGACGCCGGCTGGGACTCCTTCTATATGTACATTGACAACGGCGTTGAAGGCGACGTCCTCCACTTCGGCCCCATCTGGGACTTCGACCTGTCGGGCGGTAACGTCAACGAAGAGACCGGCTGTGACCAGTATACCGGTCTGCGGGCAGGCACCGTCGGCTGTAATCCCTGGTACGGCAAGCTGCTGGAGCAGACTTGGTTCCGCAAGCTGGTAACGGAGCGCTGGAACGAGCTGAAGAGCGAAACCGACAAGATCCCCGCCGCCATCATCGCCGAAGCTACCAGAGGCTTTAACGCCTACAGCCGCAACTTTGAAAAATGGCAGATCTTCGGTCAACAGATCAATCGCGAGCCCGCCGCTATCCGTGAGCTCCGCTCCTACACCGAGCACTATCAGTATTACGCGAACTGGATGCAAAATCGCATCAGTTGGCTGGACGGTTACTTCAACAGTGCCACCTATTCCTTCGACGGCAAGCTGTCGTTAAGTGGAAACGGCACCAAGACATCGCCCTATCTGATCACCTCTGCAGCTGATTTTCTGAATTTTTCGCTGTGCATGGCGAACGGTCAGAGCTTCTCCGGCAAATACTTCCGTCAGACCGCCGATATTGATATGACCGCGGTCAACGGCTACGCAGGCGTGGGCGCGCCCAACTCCTTCGCAGGCATCTACGACGGCGCAGGGTACTCCATCAAGGTAAATCTGTCGGGCTCCGACCAGTGTATCTTCCCCTACCTGACCGGTACCGTCATGAATCTGTTCACTGAAGGCAGCATTCAAAACAGTGCCCAGGCAGCAGGCATCTGCCGAAGCGTCCGTATCGGCGGCGTGATCGTCAACTGCGGCTCCTCCATGACGCTCTCCGGCACCTACGCCGGCGGAATTACCGCATCCAACCAGACCGGCGGCGGCGTGATCGCAGGCTGCGTCTTCACGGGCAGCGTCAACGGCAGCGAAGCCACTTCGCCCATTAACTGCTACTCCGACGGCAGAGGCGGCACCTACGTCGGCAATATCTACGTCACGGGCACGACTCACACCACGGCGAACGCCGACTCCGGAACGCCCAAGAACGAGACTGCAATGGCCAAGAACGCCATGGCATCCGCCCTCAACAACGGACTGTCCGCCGCGGCCGCAGCCGCAGGCGTAGCACAATCCGATCTCTGCAAGTGGACTACCGAAAACGGAAGCCCTGCAATGCAGAACAAGTAAATCGATCCCCAAAGCGAACTACAACAGGGGCGTACGCTAAAGGACGGCTATGGAATTCCATAGAATCCGTTACCTGCAGACAGAAAAAGGACGAAGAATTGTTGAAATTCCTCGTCCTTTTTCTTGACAACCACTGCATTTGCGTACACAAATGCTGCTTGATCTGAAATTCACATAAAAACGTGTTTTTTTGCCAAAAAAACAAAATAGATCATTGCTTTTTTGCAAGATCTATGGTACACTTAATATATCAGTATAATACCCGATAATCGGAGGATACATCCATGCGAAAACTGCTTCTGCTAACCGCACTGCTGGGCGTGCTCTGCCTCTGCAGCTGCCAAGCAGATCCCACCGACAGTCAGACCTCATTCTCCTACGACCTCACCTCAGAGAACGTCACCACCGCCCCCGTGATCGCCGCCACTTCGCCGACCGTCACACCGACTGTCACACCGACCGTCACACCGACCGTCACACCGACTCCGTCGGTCTCTGCCGATTCCGAAAGCAGCAAATCTGCTACGGAAGCTGTCCCCACTGTAACCGTAACAAACACGCCCGAGACCACCGCCACCGATCGTCCGGCCACCTCCGCACAGACTACTGCTAAACCCACCACCAACGCACCTGTCACTACCACTGCCTCTGAAGTCTATCAGGAACCCGCCAAGGGGACTTCGATCAATGTGCGCTACATAGTCAACGGTGTGGGCGGAACGCTGTCCGGAGCTACCTCACAAACCGTCCGCTACGGCGAGACCCAATCTTCCGCCGTAAGAGCTACCGCCAATCTGGGCTATAGATTTACAGGCTGGAGCGACGGTGACGGCAATGCCTACCGCAGCGGCGACTGCCCAACGGAAGATACCGTATACACCGCCATTTTCGAATACGATGCGCTGGAGCTGCCCATCGTCAGCATCACCACCGTAACCGGCTCCGACGTCACCTCCAAGACCGAGTACATCGGCGGCACCTTTGCTCTCTCCAACTGTGCTGACGAGTACGTGGTGGAGGAAATGGAAATCGAGATCCGCGGCAGAGGCAATTTCTCCTGGAACACGCCCAAAAAATCCTATCGGATCAAGCTGTCCCAAAAGCAGAACCTGCTGGGTCAGGGCGACGGCAAAGCCAAATCCTGGACGTTGATCGCCAACCATTGTGATCAGTCGCTGATCCGCAATTATATTACTTTGAACTTTGCCCGCAAGCTGGAAGGGCTCACCTTCATGTCCTCCGCCAACAGCGTAGATCTCTATCTCAACGGGGAATACCGAGGCGTCTACCTGCTCTGCGAGCAAAATCAGGTGCATCAGTATCGGGTGAATATCGCCGAGAATCGGGAAAGCCTGCTGACCGGCTATTTCATCGAGATGTCCAACTACTCCGCCGAAAACGTCTTCTACGCAGGTGGCAGAGCCTACGAGACCAAGAACGATCTGTCCACAAGCGCCGATCTGTATAACCGACAGCAGACCTATATCGCGGGCATCGTGCAAAAATGCTGGGATGCCGTTCAGCGAGGGAATCAAAGCGAGATCGAAGGACTGCTGGATATTGCCTCGGTAGTCGATTCCTATATCGTGGAGGAGCTGTTCAAAAACAAGGACGACGGCTGGGACTCCTTCTATATGTATTACGATGCCACTGCAGCGGGCGAGGTGCTCCACTTCGGTCCCATCTGGGACTTTGATCTGTCCGGCGGCAACGCCAACGACGGCTGCGAAAGCTATGAAGGGCTTTGGGCAGGCATCAGCGGACAAATGCAGGACAACGGCTGGTTCTGCACGCTGATGCAGTACAGCTGGTTCCGCAGTTTGGTTGCCGAGCGTTGGAACCAACTGAAGAGCGAGATCGACAAGATCCCCGGCGACATCCTGACCGAAGCTACCAGAGGCTTTAACGCCTACAGCCGCAATTTCGAAAAATGGCAGATCTTCGGTCAGCGGATCAATCTGGAGCCGCCCCAGGTCACGGCACTGCGCTCCTACACCGAGCACTACGAGTACTATTCAAGCTGGATGACTTCCCGTATCGCATGGTTAGACGGCTATTTCAACGATCCCTCCTTTGCCTTCGACGGCACGCTGACTCTGCAGGGCAAGGGCACCGCAGAATCCCCCTATCTGGTCAGCTCTGCCAACGACTTTATGAATCTCACCCTTTGCATGGCGAACGGGCAGACCTTTCAGGGGAGCTACTTCCGCCAGACCGCTGCCATCGACATGACCGAAGTGACAGGCTACGCGGGCGTGGGCAAGGGCATCACCTTCGCGGGCGTCTACGACGGTGCAGGCTATACCATCCGTGCCAATATCAGCGGCTACGACGGCTGCATCTTCCCCTATGTCACGGGAACCGTGATGAACCTCTTCACCGAGGGCAGCATCCAAAACGAGGAACACGCGGCGGGGATCTGTCGGAGCGTTCGGGTGGGCGGTGTGATCGTGAATTGCGGCTCATCTATGACGCTTACCGGTAACTACGCCGGCGGCATCACTACCTCCAACGAAGGGGGCGGCGGCACCGTCGCGGGCTGTGCGTTCACAGGAAGCATCAGCGGACAGGCATCCCAATCGCCCGTCAACTGCTATATTGACGGTAGAGGCGGCACCTTCTACGGCAATTACTATATCCCCGGGCTTCCCCATTCCAGCGCCGACCTGGATCCTTCCACCTTGAAGAACGAGGCCGAGGTTAATGCGGCAGACATGGCAGCGCTGTTAAACGCAAGCCTCTCTGAGACCGCGTCCGTCGCAGGAACAACCGCCACCGCGCTCTGTCTCTGGGCTACCGTAGACGGCTACCCATCATTACTGCCCCGCTAACCACGCCCAAACGACCGATTCACCGTTGCATTTTTCAAAAACTATGGTAAACTAAAAGCAAAACCTACTGCATCACTGAAAGGAGGACGATAGAATGCGAAAGCTATGGCTATCGCTCATGTTGCTGTGCATACTTAGTCTGTTCGGCTGCACCGAAGCCGCGGATGATACCGCTCTTCCGTCTGTCTCAAGCAGTGCCGCGATCGATACCGATCCCGTCACCGCTTCTCCCGAACAGCCATCTGCAGAGCCTCCCCCCATCGGAACGAAGATCAAAGTCCGCTACACGGTCAGCAATCCCAACGGTGCCGTCCTCAGCGGGAACACCGAACAAACCGTCCAGTACGGCATCCGCAGCACTACCGGCGTAACGCTGGAGCTGAAGGAAGGCTATCGCTTTGTCGGCTGGAGCGACGGCTTGGAAGACCCAAGCCGCAGCGGCGACTGCCCAACCGAGGACACGATCTACACCGCCATTATCGAATACGATACGCTGGGGCTGCCGGTGGTCAGTATCACAACCAAAACCCTGCGAGACGTAGCATCCAAAACCGAGTATATCAGCGGCACTATCGAAATCACGGGCTGTGACGCAGAATACACGCTGGAAAGAATGAATATGGAGATCCGCGGCAGAGGCAATTCCTCCTGGTATTTCGCCAAAAAATCCTACCGCATTCGTCTGTCCCAAAAGCAGAATCTGCTGGGTCTGGGCGAAAGCGCGGCAAAGTCATGGGTGCTGCTATCCAATCACGCCGATCAGTCGCTGCTGCGCAATCATATCACCATGGAGTTTGCCCGCAAGCTGAGCGGAATCGCGTTCATGCCCGCCTCTCAAAGCGTCGATCTTTATCTCAACGGCGAATACCGCGGCGTTTACCTTCTGTGCGAGCAGATCGAGGTGAATCGTGATCGGGTCAACATTTCGGAAAATCCCGAAAGTTTGCAGACCGGATATCTCATTGAAATGACCCATTACGCAGTAGATCCTAAATTTACCGTAGGTGACGTTTTGTATGAGATCAAGAGCGACCTTTCCTCCTCCGAATCGCTGCAATCTGAACAAATCGCCTACATTCAGCAGATCGTTCAACGCTGTTATACCGCCGTACAGCGCGGGGATGAGGCACTGATCCGCACTATGATCGACGTAGACTCGGCGGTGGACACCTACATCGTGGAGGAGCTCTTCAAAAACAAGGACGACGGCTGGGATTCCTTCTATCTCTACTACGACGCAGGCAAGACGAACGAACGTCTTCACTTCGGCCCTCTCTGGGACTTTGACCTGTCGGGCGGCAACACCGACAACGGTGGCGAGCTCTACGAGGGTCTGTGGGCAGGCGTGAGCGAATGCATCACCGACAACTTCTGGTTCATCGGGCTGATGAAAGAGGAGTGGTTCCGCACGCTGGTAAAAGAACGCTGGAACGAATTGAAAAGCGAGATCGATCGGATCCCCGGCAAAATCATTGCCGAAGCGGACGCATACACCGCCGCATACCAGCGTAATTTTGTCAAATGGCCGATTTTCGGGCAATGGATCAATCAACAGCCACCCATTATTCTGTCCTTTACCACCTATGCGGAGCATTACCGCTACTACGCAACGTGGATGCAAAACCGAATCGCCTGGCTGGACAGCGTTTTCAACGATCCTGCGTTTCAGAAATACGACCCCGTTCGATACCAATAAAAATATCCCTTCCGATTGAATTCGGAAGGGATATTTGTTTGATTTACGCCTCTACTGCCACCTTTTGACCGCTCTCCGCGCTCTTGTAAGCCGCGTCCATCAGAAGGGTCAGGTTCAGCGCCTCGTCGATGGTATACATACTGCCCTGCTTGCCGCTTGCCACCGAGTCCACGAAATAGTCTACGGGGTGAGGCGCGCGCTCGGGCAGCGCGGGACGAACCCATCCGCCGCTCTCTCGGGTCTGGTAGCGGATCTCACTGTCGGTCATCAGCAACCAGCCGTCTGTACCGCTGATCTCGAACACCAGAGGATTGCCCCAGGAGACGAAAGAGGTCTCGGACACACCGATGGCACCGCCTTCAAATTCAAGGACGGAAACAGCATTATCCTCTACGCCGCGACCGGTCATCTCGGTGAAGGCAGAGGTGACCGTCTTGGTCTTGCCCAGCGCCCATTCCAGCAGATACATGGGGTGCGCGCCCAGATCCATCATCGCGCCGCCGCCGCACTGGGTCTTGTCGTAGAAGAAGGAGGGAAGCCAATTGTCGATGGAACCGGTGTGGGCTTTGCGGAACT
>CAZFJJ010000057.1:0-10370 GCA_964519075.1 uncultured Lachnospiraceae bacterium | reverse complement strand
GGGGACGAAGAGGAGGCCGACCCTTCCCTTTCCTTCCGAACCATGCTGGTCATGGCCATCGCCACCAGCATCGACGCCATGGCGGTGGGCATCTCCTTCGCCTTCCTGGACGTGCAGATCATCCCCGCCGTATCGCTGATCGGCGCGATCACCCTTGCCCTCTCCGCGGCGGGCGTAAAAATAGGTGCTGCCTTCGGCTGCCGGTTCAAGTCCAAAGCCGAGCTGGCGGGCGGTGTGATCCTGATTTCGCTGGGGCTGAAAATCTTTATCGAGCATCAATTTCTCGGAGGCTAATCTATGATCGGTCGTTTTGCCCCTACCCCCAGCGGGCGGATGCATCTGGGCAACCTCTACTGCGCCCTGACGGCTTGGCTCTCTGCCCGCTCTCAGGGCGGTGCCTTTATCGTCCGCATCGAGGATCTGGACGCGGGGCGCTGCCGATTTGAACCGCATATTGAAAAGGTCTTTGACGACCTGCGCTGGCTGGGAATCGACTGGGATGCGGGAGAAGATCCCGAATCCTTCCAATCGAGGCGGAGCGCCATTTACGAGGAGCATTTTGAAAAGCTGAAGCAGGTAGCCGAGATCTACCCCTGCTATTGCTCCCGCGCCGAGCTGCACGCCGCCTCCGCTCCCCACCTTGCTGACGGACAGCCCCTCTACGACGGGCGTTGCCATCGGGCATGGAAGGAAGGCGCCGCCCCTCCCTCCAACCGACGTCCTGCGTGGCGGATCCATCTGCCCGCCGAAGAGGTAGCGTTCGCCGATCTCGTCATGGGCGAATACCGCGAGAAGCTCTCCACCGAGTGCGGCGATTTCATCCTCCGCCGCTCGGACGGCGTATACGCCTATCAGCTGGCGGTAGTGGTGGACGACGCTCTGGCGGGAGTCACCGAGGTGGTGCGGGGGCGCGATCTGCTTTCCTCTACGCCGAGGCAGATCCATCTGCACCGACTGCTGGACTTCCCCGAGCCGACCTACGCGCACCTTCCTCTGCTGGTGGGCGCGGACGGACATCGGCTTGCCAAGCGGCTGGGCGATCTGGACGCGGGAATGCTGCAGGAGATGACCACCGCCGAGGAGCTGATCGGCAAGCTGGCGGCGTCGCTGAATCTGATTGACCGCCCCGAGCCCCTGACCGCACGGGAGCTGGTGGCGCATTTTCGCTGGGACGTGATCCCGAAGGCCGACGTGCGGAGCGTGGTGGGGTAACGCCGAGGGCACCTCTTCCGTTGGCGGAGGCGATTGCAAACCCGTTTTGCCTGCCGCTCCCTTAGCACACCGCGTCCCTCGAGGGTTCAGCAAGCCGTCCGCTCTTTTCACCCAATTTTCACACAAAAATCACTTTCCACCACGCAGATTGACAACTGTCCATCATGATAGTGGTGCATACTAATGACACAAACCCATAAAGGAATGTGAAATCAATGAAACTAACCAAACTGCTTCTCTGCCTCCTGCTTGCAGCGTCTCTACTGTTGGCGGGATGCAATAGCGATTCATCCACCGCTATTTCCACGGCAACGCTGGCGACGAACGAAAACGGCGTGCCCCAGCTGAACGATCCGTCAACCCAGGCAGCTGCTGCAATCAACGCTGAATTTTCGAGCTTTGATCTGACCGAAACCTACGACAACGTGACCGCAAAGATCACCTGCTCCGGCTCAGCCGCCACCGTTGACGGCGAAGGAGCGGCGCAAAACGGCAACGTACTGGAGATCACCGCCGGCGGCACCTACCTTCTGAGCGGCGATTTCAGCGGACAGGTTCTGGTAAACGTCCCCGAAACCGATAAGGTTCAGCTGGTACTGGCGGGTTTTTCGGTCACGTGGGCCGACGGCTCTCCCATCCTTTGCGAGAGCGCGGATAAGGTTTCCGTCACCCTTGCCGCAGGCACCGACAACACCGTCACCGATCAGGGTAGCGGCTACGTGGACACGGATGACGGCGAGGAAGATCCCAACACGAGAACCGCGGGCGCGATTCACGCCAAATGCGCACTGACCGTCAACGGCAGCGGTTCTCTTACGGTCAAAGCAAGCTACCACAACGGCATCCACACCAAAAAGACCCTCAAGCTGGTGAACGGAACCGTCTCCGTGGAGGCGGCCGACGACGGCATCAAGGGCAAGAATGCCGTAGCCATCCGCGGCGGCAGTCTCACCGTCGTCTCCGGTGAGGACGGCATCCAGTGCAGCGAGGAGGATAATACCTCCCACGGCTATATCTGGATCGAGGGCGGCACGGTGAACGTCACCGCCGAGGGGGACGGCATCGATGCTTCCCTCTATCTGATCCAGAAGGGCGGCGAGGTCACCGTCAACGCCATCGGCACCGAGCGCAAGACCGGCACCACCTCCTCTACGGGCGGTATGGGCGGCGGCATGATGATGCCCGGCATGGGGGGAACCTCCTCAGGCGGCTACTCGACCAACTCCGACGGCTATTACAAGATCACCACCAAGGGTGTGAAGGCAGGCTCTGCTATTACTCTGACCGGCGGCAAGCTGACCGTCAACTCCACGGGACACGCAGTCAAATCCTCGGGCACCATCTCGGTTGGCGGCGACGTCGTTCTGCGGATCAAGGCTTACTGTGAAACCTACCGCACCAACAGCAAGGGGCTTTCCGCCGACTCGGATCTGCTGATCTCGGGCGGCGATACCACCATAGAATACTGCTACGAGGGCGTAGAATCCTCGGGCGGCACCATTTACGTCACCGGCGGCTCAGTCCGCGTAGAATACGCCGTAGACGACGGCTTCAACGCCAGCGCAGGTAGCTCCACGATGGGCGGCATGGGCGGCATGGGCGGCATGGGCGGCATGGGCGGTATGGGCGGCATGGGCGGTATGGGCGGTATGGGCGACTCTACCGATACTTCAGCCGAAGACGCCTACGCCGGAATCGTCTTCAGCGGCGGCTACACCTACGTGAACGCCTTCGGCGACGGTCTGGATTCCAACAGCAACATCTATGTCAACGGCGGAACGGTGATCGTTGCAGGCCCCACCAACAGCGGCAACGGCGCGCTGGACTGCGGCGATAACAACAACTATATTTCGGTAACCGGCGGTATTTTGGTGGCTTACGGCGCGTCGGGCATGGCAGAAGCCCCCGACTCCTCCATGACCTCCCAATGCACCATCGCCTACACCGCAGGACTTTCGGCGGGCAGTCTGCTTACCGTCACCGACGAGGACGGCAAGCCCGTCATCGCCGTGGAAATCGCCAGCGGCAACGTGGGACAGCACATCGTGATCTCCTGCCCCGACCTCCGGCAGAACGAGCGGTATACCCTGATCTCCGGCGGCACCGTGGCGGGCGAGTCTACCGACGGACTCTACGCACCCCCCACCTCCCACACGGGCGGCAATACCCTGACCACCCTCACCCTCTCCTCCACCGTCACCGGCTCCTCCGGCAGCATGGGCGGCAGTATGGGCGGCGGACGTCCGGGAAGATGGTAATCTCTGCTAACGTTGAGCGCGGCAATTCTCTGCCGCGCTCATTTTTTGGCTGTAATTTCCTCGCTCCGTCATCGCCGTCTTCATCCTTAACGAAAATAGACCGTAAATTTACATTTTCCTCTTGATTTGCCTTCTTTTTTCTGCTACAATAGAAAAAATACCTACTTTGAAGGGGTCTTCTATGAAAAAAATTCTATCCCTTTGCATCGCCCTGCTGTGTGCCGCTCTGCCTGCCGTATCGCTGATCTCCTGCGGCTCGGACGGCGATGCCGACAGCGCCGCCCAAACCACCACATCCTCCTCTTCCGATACCGAAAAGCAACAACAGACCCTTGCCACAGATTACAAGGAGCCCTATTTCCCGGATGTGGGAATCTATATCGATTACGTTGCCAGTAATTCCCAAGCCGGCACCGTCCAGGGCGGCGGCACCCATCGGGTTGATTCCCAGCCCGCCGGGGAGGTCACTGCCATCGCCAATTTGGGCTACCGCTTCGCGGGCTGGAGCGACGGCGTGACGACTCCCACCCGTACCGGCGATACTGCCACCGAAAACAAGCAGGTGGTGGCTCTCTTCGAATACGAGACGATGGAGCTGCCGATTCTGCACATCACCACCGCCAACGGACAGGACGTGCAATCCAAAACCGAATATCTGGGCGCTTCACTTTCCGTATTCAACACCGAAAAGGATTACTGTCTGGATCAACTGCAGATGGAGATCCGCGGCAGAGGCAACAAGACTTGGGAATACGAGAAGAAGTCCTACAAGTTAAAGCTGTCCGAACAGCAGTCTCTGCTGGGGCTGGGTGAGGGAAAGGCAAAAAAGTGGGTTCTGCTGGCAAACGTCTGCGATCAGTCTCTGCTGCGTAATTACGTTGCGCTTCATCTGGCAGGTGCGATGCCTTACGGCGTTTGGTCGCCCGACTGCACCAGCGTAGAGGTCTACCTCAACGGCGAATACCGCGGCGTTTATCTGCTCTGCGAAGAGATCGACGTGAACGCGAATAAGGTGAACATTCCCGAAGATCTGACCGGCGCCGGTTCCGATGACATCGGATTTTTGGTGGAGATCTCCGGCAATCCCAAGTCGCCCACCTTCGAATGCAACGACCGCGACTACCAGATCCATAGCGAGTTATCCACCGACGAATCTGAAGCGCACGCACAGCAGCAGTATATCAGCAATTATATCCGCTCTGCATGGAAAGCCGTTCAAGACGGAGACGAAGAGAAGATCGCCCGGCTGATCGACGTCGATTCCTTGGTCAACGCTTATCTGGTGGAAGAGATCCTGAAAAATCTGGACTGCGGCTACGACTCCTTTTATCTCTACCGCGAGCCGGGCGGCAAGCTGACCTTCGGGCCTCTTTGGGACTTCGACAATGCGCTGGGAAACGCTGACGAAGGAACCCAGAATTACTACGATCTCTACGTGGCCTACAACGAGCGCTATCAGAGTAATCCGTGGCTCTACACCGCCATGGAGCAGGAATGGTTCCGCTCCAGAGTAGTCAAAATGTGGGACGAGTGCAAGGACGTTCGCTCCATGCTATCCGCGACCGTTCTGGCAGAAGGCAAGGCAAGCTACAACAGCTATTGCCGTAACTTTGAAAAATGGGATCTCTTCGGTCAACAATGGAATCGCGAGACCCAGCAGATCACCTCGCTGAAGACCTATACCGAGCATTACGAATTCCTGGCTCAATGGATCGATCAGCGTCTTGCATGGCTGGACGAGTGCTATCACGACCAAGCCTTCCTGACCGATTGGAACGGCTCCACCGTTGTTCCCGAATGGCCCGGTTGGTGGAATCCCGACCCCGATACCGAGGAGGAGCTTTCTCCCATCGAAGAAGGAATCGGTAATTATGACGCCAAGCTGTTGGCGGAGGAGCATACGGAGCTTACCGTCCTGCCCGAATCGGTTACCGCCACCAAGGTCGGCTACGACTTTGAAGGCGTGGAATGCCTCTTTGACGGCGATCTTTACACCAAATACTGCGTCGCGGTCGGCAGCAGCAACTGGTGGAATCAGGAGTGGGATCAGGTGGAGATCACCTTTGCACTGGACGAGGCCACTGTACTGTCCGGCTACGCATTCGTGACTGCCAACGACACTTCTGAATACCCCGAACGAAATCCCACCCAATGGGCCCTGTACGGAATGAACGGCGACTACTATTACAAAATCGACTATTCTGACTCCGAGCTGCTCGCTATGGCAGGCTACGACTACACCGCCTACGGAAAAGTGATCGAAAACGACGTTGCCTACAGCGAATATATGCTGGTCATCTCCCACGCAGGCACTCTGCAGCTGTCCGAGCTGAAGCTATATACGAACTGATTCCCTAAAGGAGCGACCGCCGATCGCTCCCCAAACGACGGGACTGCTTCATAGCATTACCGAATTGCCAACGCTATTGGAAACCAAATCAAAAAACCAAGGTCAAATCAATTGATTGATCTTGGTTTTTTTGTTTCTTATGCATAGGGAAAGTCAAAAATGCAATTTGACTCAGCCCCTTGTTTTAATTGTCCCAATATTCATAATCATCCAGCGAACGGAACTCGTAGCCTTGGGATCTGGCGTAGTCGATGATATCACCGAGAATCGCCGCGTTGTCGGGAGAAGTGGTGTGCAGCAGGATCACTGCGCCCGAATGAAGGCGAGAGGTGACGGTTTTATACGAAACGTCCACGCCCGGCTGATCGGCAGGATCCCAGTCTACGTGTGCCAGCGACCAGAAGGCGGTGCGATAGCCCATGCTGTAGGCTACCTCCAGCATACTTTCGTTATAGTTGCCTGCGGGGAAGCGGAAGTACCTGCACTCGTAGCCGAAATTCTTCAACAGATAGTTATGGGCACCCAGGATCTCCCACGCCATTTTCTCGCGGGTCAGAGCGGAGCAGTCAGAGGGGTGAGAGGTGCTGTGATTGCCAACGATGTGTCCTTCCTCGATCATCCGCGCCACCACTTCGGGTGCCTGCTTCAAATAGTCCAGCGTGCAGAAGAAGGTTGCGGTGACTCCCTTCTCCTTCAGCGTATCCAGCATCTCCGAGGTAAGGTTTTCATACTCGTAGCCACAGTCGAAGGTGAGATACAGCACCTTTTCCTCGGTTTTATTGTCCCACGTCAGGGCACTGAGCTCGTATTCGTCAAATCGCGCCTGATTCGCTACCGTGATGCTGTTCGGCTGACCGTTTTTCGCCGCGCCGAAGGCGTGGGAATATTTTTCGGTAGACAGACCCAGCTTGTTCAGCGGATCGGTCAGCGTAAAGGTCACGTCTGCCAACGGGGGATCGCCGGTGAAGGTCTTTCCTTCGTTGACCGGAACTGCAGGATTTTCGATCACAACAGTCTCGTCCTTGTAGGGGTGAGTCGATTCGGTCACCGGCTTTGCGGTGGTAGTGGATCGGGGCGTAGTAGTGCCGTCTTTGGGAGACTCCGTGCCGTCCGAGGGGGTCTGCCCGCTGGACGGAGTGGTCTGAACGATCACCGAGCCGTCGTTTTTCGCGTCCGCGGTGGCAGCAGAGGTCAAATCTTCGGGAAATCCGATCTGCACCGTGCAGGCAGTCAGTGTGAGTGCCAGCAGCGCACCCGACAGAAGGAGAGGAAGCTTGTTGTTCATTTACAGACTCCTTTCGAGGGAGATTTCTTTCATTTGAACTAAGTATAGCACAGATCTGCACCAAAAGCAAGTATTTCCCACGCTTTTTATGAAAGATTCCTCCAAAAAAGCATTTGGGCTAAGCAGTCTCGCTCAAGTCGGCGGTGGACGAAAGGCGTTGGAGCCGCATGATCCAAAGATCCTCTCTGAAATCATTTTCAGAGAGGATCGCAGGTCATTTGGTTCCGTAGACGTTGAACGCCAGCGTTGCACCGGTGTTTATAGTGTTATTATTGCAGCCGTAAAAGGAGTAGCCCGTAGTGGGGGCGGTAACGTACAGAGGCACGATGGTGTCCGACGCCGCGCCGAAGGCGAGCGTATAGCCCTCGGGAACTTCAATGCTCAGCCCGTCGAAGCCCAGCCAGCCCGAGGAGCAATCGGCGGTAGCGGTGAGGGTATAGGTCTTCAGCGTCTCGGTGACGGTGGGATGGCTGTATTTGACTACCGATACGGTGTAGGTACTGCCCTTGGTCACCGACGACACCGGCATCTCGACGTTCGTGATCACCGCTCCCGAGAAGACGTTCAGGTCCATGTAGAGATAGGGTGCACCCGCCATATACCAGCTTGCATAAGCGCCTCCCGACAGGGAATAACGCTCGGACAGATCTGCGCCCAGCAGATTTTCAGAGCCTGCCGCCACCTGTGCACGTATGGGAGGATCGGCCAAAATCACGTCCTCCACTTCGGGGAGCGTGTAGGTGTAGGTGCCCGCCTCCAGCGCGGTCAGAAGCTCGGAGACACCCACCGCCATCTGGGCGTAGCCCGCGTCGTTGGGATGGAGCAAATCGGGGAAGTTGGCGCGTCCCACGTATTCGGCGGTGTAGGCGTGCATATCAAAGAAGGTTGCGTTGACGCCCGCCCCCTTCAGCCGTTCGGGGAGCAGATTCTGCAGCGCCCGCACCCGAGGACTGCCCGAGCCTTCACTTCCGTAGTACACGGGGCAGTTCATCACGACCACCTGCACGTCGTCGTTCTTGGCGGTGATGTCGGCCACCAGATTGTCGGCAGAGGTCAGATAGAGCTCGTCAGAGGCGGCAGGCCACGCCCGATCGAAATAGGAGTCGTTGGTGCCCAGCATAATCAGCGCGTAGTCGAACTTGGCTGCATACCGCTTTACCGAGGTGTGCTGCGTAGTGCCGCGGTAACGGTTTCCCAGATCGTCCCGCATGGTTCTGCCGCTGTTGCCCAGATTGATAATCAGGTGATCCTGCCACAGGATGCGCTGGAGCACTGCGGGATAGGAGTCGGTATTCCAGTCGGAGGAGAGGTAGCCCTCGGTGATGCTGTCCCCAATGCAGGCAACGGTAATCAGATCCACGGTGGTGGACAAGTCGGTGTCGGCAGGAATATCCAGAGCGGTGATGCCGTCAGCAAGGCAATCCTGCAACCCCCCGTCTACCGCATCCCATGCGTGATAGGTTGCGGCAAAGCAGTAAGAGGTCTTCAGATTGCCGGTGTATTTGGTGGAGTCGTAGCCGCCGCCAACGACCATCTTGGAGCCTATCACCTTGACGTACGTCTTGTAAACGTCCAGCTCGTCGATCGCATCACTCTCGGAACGGTTGGTGGGACCCACCAGAATCTCCAGCGCGGTCTCGTCGAATTTGGTATCCTGCTTGACGGGCAGGCTCACACCGGTTCGGGCATAGATCTTCTCCGCCAGATCCTTGGCGATCAACCGATAAAAGTCGTACTCGGTAGTAAACTTCAGGGCTTGGCGAGTTTCGAAGGGACTTTTCGCGTAGACGATGGTATAATCCTCCAGCGCGTTGCCTGCGATGGTCAGCTCCAGCAGAGCGGCAGACTCCGCGGAATCGGGGGCTTCGGTGGTGGGAGCGACAGTGGTTGCGGCGGCGTCCTGCCCGGAGCAAGCCACCGACAGAAGCAGCGTCGCCGTCAGAAAGAGCGCAGTCAACAGTTTTTTCATGGGTTCCTCCATTTCGTTCCAAACGGGATTTCGTACTTCTATTATACCGCCGTTTCCGATTCTCGTCAAGAGAGCAGCCGCAGAATAATTCAAAAAATCGGGGATCGGTCGTCATCTTCTCCAAGATTTTTTCAAATCTGTGCAACAAAACGACAGTTCTCGAGGAATTATATAGTAAGGAGGAACGATTGAATCCTGCACGGCGAACCGCGCCGCCGTGCACCCCCATCCAACGGGAGATCGGGCAAATGAGAGGAGCGCCCGAAGCGTCTGTGAATACGGATCGGTATTGACGACTCTTGCACGGTTTACGAATCAATCGAAAGGAACTGATACTTATGAAAAAAATGACCACCCTCGTTCTCGCCCTGCTGATGCTGGTCGGCTGTTTCACCGGCTGTCTGGGCGAATCCACCGCAACTTACACCAAGGATAGCTTCTCCATCACCATGGACGACCAATTCTACGAAAAAGAGATGCTGGCTTACACCTACTATCTGGAGTCTCCCGATGCCATCATGACTGCCCTCAAGGAGGAATTCACCCTCTTTGAGCAGATCGGATTGTCCGCTTCGGACATTTCTCTGAAGGACTACGCCGAGCTGGTGATCCTCGCCAACAGCGCCGACACCTCCGACGTGACCGAGGAAGACGGGCTGACCTACTTTACCTACCAAGCGGAAGCTACAGGCAAGACCTTCTACTATATGTGCTTCGTATATAAAGGAACCGACGCCTTCTGGTCGGTCAACCTTGCTTGCCTTGCGGATGCCAAGGACGACTTTACGCCCACCTTCATGGAATGGGCAAAGACGGTTACCGTTGGCTAAATCGGCTGCTCCCTTTTGCCTTTGCGGCAGAAGGGAGTTTTGCTTGACAACGGCAGTCGGTTGTGCTACAATAGGGGTAATGCACAAGGAAAGAAGTGACGCAATTGTCCAACACCATTCTGACCGTGAAGGGGCTGAAAAAGACCTTCCGACTGTCGAAAAAGCAACAAAAGATCGAAAAGTCCGGGCTTTCCGAAAAGCTCGCCGTAAACGGGGTCACCTTCTCGGTAAAAGAAGGGGAGATCTACGGTCTGCTGGGTCCCAACGGCGCAGGCAAGACCACTACCCTGCGGATGATCGCCACCCTCATCACCCCCGATGAGGGCGAAATCGCCGTTGCGGGGCATCGCCTTGACGACGGTCCCGCCGCAGTCCGCGCATCCCTGGGCTTCCTCACCGGCGAGCTGAAGCTGACATATATTCATCACCATTATCATGGCAAGTTCTAAAAGGAGCATGGATATGT
>CAZFJJ010000056.1:0-10393 GCA_964519075.1 uncultured Lachnospiraceae bacterium | reverse complement strand
CTGTTTATCGTCATCGGCAACTATCTGCCCAAGTGCAAACAATCCTATACTATGGGCATCAAGCTTCCTTGGACCCTTGCCGACGAGAACAACTGGAACGCTACCCACCGTTTGGGCGGCAAGCTGTGGGTGGGCGGCGGTCTGTTACTGCTGGCCATCTCTCCCCTGACCGTCTTCCCCGTCTTATCGATCGGAGTCTTTTTCGGGGTCGTTCTTCTGATGGTATTGATTCCCACGGTCTATTCCTACGCATATTATAAGAAGCATTCGAAGGAGAGGGAGTAAGCATGGCAATCATTAAAACCAACCATCTGACGAAATACTACAAAAAATCCCGCGGGATCGAGGATCTCTCCTTTTCGGTAAACGAGGGCGAATGCTTCGGCTTTATCGGCCCCAACGGTGCGGGCAAGTCCACCACCATCCGTCTCTTACTCGGTCTGCTGACTCCCACCTCGGGGGAGGGCGAGGTGCTGGGACTGCCCCTCTCCCGCTCTGCAGAATACCTGGCGGAGGTAGGCTATATGCCGGGCGAGGCGATCTTCTATAACTCCATGCGGGCAGGCGAGGTGATCGCCTATTCGGCAAAGCTCCGCCGCAAGGATTGCGCTATCGAGGCCAAACGGCTCATGGACGCGCTGGAGATCGATCCCCGCAAGCGGATCGGTGAGCTGTCGCTGGGCAACCGCAAAAAGGTCTCCATCGTCTGCGCGCTCCAGCACGCCCCTGCCCTTTGCATTCTCGACGAGCCGACGGGCGGTCTGGATCCCCTGATGCAGAAGATCTTCTTCGATCTGATCGGGGAGCGGCGGAAGGCGGGCGGGACCGTCTTTATCTCCTCCCACATTCTGTCCGAGGTACAGCACAACTGTAGCCGCGCCGCCATCATCCGCGAGGGACGGCTGGCGGCCGTGGGAAAGGTGTCGGAGCTGGCAGGCACCGCCGTGAAGCGAGTGACCCTGCGGGGCGTATCCGCCCTCCCCGACGGCTTTGCCGCCTCATCGGTGGAGATCGACGGCGGCACCCTCTCCTTCCTCTACCGTGGCGATCCCAGAGAGCTGATCTCTGCCCTGCATACGCTTCCCGTAGAGGATCTGACCGTCACCGACCCCGAGCTGTCGGAGGTATTTCTGCATTACTACGAAGGAGGTAACGCCCAATGAGCATCTTTCAAAATGAACTCAAACGAAATTGGATCGGCGCGGTGATCTTCGGCGGCATTATCTCCTTCATGCTGGCGGTCTGCGTGCTGATCTATCCCGAAATGAAGGGACAAATGGATGAAATGAGTCAAATGTTCTCCGAAATGGGCGCATTTTCAGCAGCCTTCGGCATGGATCAGCTGGATTTCGGCACGCTGATCGGCTACTACGGCGTAGAGTGCGGTAACGTGCTGGGCATCGGCGGTGCGCTGTTTGCGGCGTTTCTGGGCATCCGCGCTCTCTCCGGGGAGGAGACCTCCCGCACGGCAGAGTTTCTGTTGACCCATCCCGTCCGCCGTTCCCGCGTGATCCTTGAGAAGCTGACTGCGGTACTTACTCAGATCGTAGCGCTGAATCTGCTCATCGTCCTGCTGTCGGCATTCTGTATCCTGCTAATCGGCGAGTCCATCCCGATGAAGGAGTTCGTGCTGATCCATCTGGCCTATCTCTTCCTCCAGATCGAGATCGCTCTGCTTTGTTTCGGTCTGTCCGGACTTCTGCGAAACGGTAGCATCGCCATCGACATGGGACTTGCCATGGGACTGTATTTTCTGAGCCTGATCGCCAACATCACCGAGACAGCGGAGTTTCTGAACTATATCACACCCTTCGCCTATGCAAGCGCGTCGGATATCGTCAACGATCGGTCGCTGGATCCCCTGCTGATCCCGTTGGGACTTGGCTACGGCGTTGCTGCTGCCGTGGGCGGTACGATCCATTATCTGAAAAAAGATATATACGCGTAAAACGAGCGCAAATCAAAAACGGATAGCCGAGGCTATCCGTTTTTGATTTCAGAAAAAGATCGCCCAAACGATCAGCGCGATCAGCACCGCCCAGATCAGCAAAATGGGGACGGCATAATACCACCGCGTGGGCTTTCCGTCCGCCCACAGCTCCTCCGCTTCGGCTTGACACCGACGAAAAACCTCCAAGGGGATCCATTTTACCGAGAGGGCGATCATTGCAGGAAGAAGGAGTAGGTCATCCAGATAGCCCAGCACGGGAATGAAGTCGGGAACAAGATCAATGGGGGAGAGTGCGTACGCAACCGTCAGCGCTGCCATCACCTTGGCGTACCACGGTGTCTCCGGCTGTTTGAGCGCCAAAAAAACGGCGGGGACGTCGGTTTTCAGTTTCTTCGCCCGTTCCTTCAGCGTCATCTGCTATTCGCCTTTCCTAATTTCCATTTACCGTTGGTAAAATCAGGGATCTCAACCGGAACGCTGCCACCCTCGATGGATGCCTTGGACAGATAGGCAATGCTCATCCACGCCACAGCATCATAAACGTCGATGGTAAAATCCTCACCGCTTGCAAGTCGAGCGTAAAAGTCGCGGAGCATCTGATAGTCCATACCGCCGTGACCGCCCTTGACCTCCTCTTTCCAGCATTCGGGGAGGTATCGCTCTTCATAGTTCTCCGCATTCCCCCACAGCGGCTTTGCCACGTGGAAGCCTTTTCCGCCGTCGTCCTCGAAGACGAAATCCCCCTCCTCCTGATAATAGGCGCGGGTTCCGTGTACTGCAAGTCCGCGGGAATAGGTTCTGGGAAGCGTAGTGTCCAGACGAAGGGTGACGGTCTGACCGCCTTCGCAAAGGATATTGGTGGTCACCACGTCGCCTTGGGCAAAGATTGCGTTCATCAGATCGGCATCGTCGGTTTTGTATCGCTTCACATAGTCGCTAAGTCCTGCGGATTTGGAGGACATAGCGGTGAGCCGAATCATCCGATTGCCTCGGTTGATCCCCAGCAGGCGCGCGATGGGACCCAGCTCGTGGGTAGGATAGTTTTCACAGTTTTCGTGCAGATAATGATTCAGCCGATAGTGGCGCAGCTCCTTGCCGTAGGAGACCTCGTAGCGCAGATCGTGGGCGTAAGCACCGTCGCAATGGACGATCTCGCCGAAGAAGCCTTCCTCTGCCATGCGAAAGAGCATGGTCTCCCGCTTGCCGTAGCAGCAGTTTTCCAAAAACATAAAGGGCGTGTGGGTCTCCTCCCATGCGGCGACCAACGCACGGCATTCTGCCTCCGAGGAGGCGCCGCCCACCTCCATACCGGTGGGGATGCCCGCCCGCAAAGCACGGATCGCCAGCTCCACGTGGGACTCCCAAGGCGTTGCCACGATCACTGCGTTGGGACGGCTGTCCAGCACTGCCTGTGGATCGGTGGTGGTCATGGGACGGCTTCCCTGCTGCTTCTCTACGCGGTTGGCAAGCGTTTCGGTGCGATCGGTATAGGGATCACAGAGCGCGGCAATCTCCACCCCGGGGAAGCGCAGCGAGTCCAGCGTCAGCATGGTGCCCCGCTGTCCGCATCCGAGAATTCCGATTCGAAGTTTTTTCAGTTCCATTTCATCAAGACCCTTTTCGCTCGGCGTCCAGATACGCCCTCAGCTCGGCAAATCCGCCCTGCGGATAGACGGAGGTATCCACTCCGTCCTTGTTGAGTAGACAATCGGTCAGCAGGAAGGTCTTCATGCCCAGCCCTGCAGTAGGGATCATATCCTCCTTCACGTCGTTGCCCACCATGAGGCACTCCTGAGCAGACACGCCGAGCTTATCCAAAATCTCCCGATAATAGGCGGGATTCGGCTTGCAATAGCGGCATTTTTCGTAGGTGGTCACCAGCTCGAATTCGCCGGGCTCCAGTCCTGCCCAGCGAGTGCGGCTTTCGGTTGCGATGGCGGGAAAAAGCGGATTGGTGGCCAGCACCACGCGATAGCCCGCATCCTTCAGCGCCCGCACGGTCTTTGCCGCTTCGGGATTGTATCCACAGACCGCCTGCACCTTTTGAAATTCCACGTGATAGAACTCGTCAAAAGAGGCCTCGTGTACCCTCACGCCCTCCCCCAAGATGGAGGTGAACTTATCCCAGAACGCCTCCTCGCAGGTGCGTGAGCCGTCATTCATTACCATCGCCTTGGTGCCCGACCAAATGGCATTCACAAGCACATCGGGAGCATATCCGTATGGCGCCATCTTGACGCACAGACCTTTGAAATATGCTTTCATAAACAGATCCTGATCCATAGGAAGCAGCGTTCCGTCCAAATCGAATAATACGGTTGTGATCTTCATCGGTTATTCATTCCTTTCGCGACGTCTCTGCCTGCGCAGAGATGGATTCATCTCCACTATTATACACCTTCCCGAGTCCAAAGTCAAGGACTGGTCAACAATTTTAGCGACATTCATTCTGAAGAACCGCGGTCTGCCCAAAAAACTCCGAGCGGTTCACCGTTCGGAGTTTTGGGTTGCGTTTATTCATCCTCTTTACCCAGTACGCTGGAGGGGACAAGAATGTCCTGACTATGAGTGGGTCCCTGTACTGCCGGCAAGAACAGATCGGTCAGTTTATCCTCCGGCAGGTCAAAGAGTCGGTTGTACTGGAGATACTTGTACAGACGAAGATCCTGGATCAAATCGCTGTCTTCTTCCGCAAAGCTGTGAAACTTCAGCTCGCTGTCCCACCAACCGAAGGAATTGATGGCAGGAAACTCCTGCTCAATCACGTCCAGCAATTCTAAAAATCCGGTTTTATCGATTCCTGCGATCTCCAACACATGAGATGAGAGATAATTGATACTGGTCAGCTCAGCAAATTCGGTTTCAAACTCAAAATTCCCCCAGAACAGATACGGGATCTGATATTTTAACTGCAATACCTCGGTGGAAGCGTCGTCGTCAATGCCAAGGCATTCGGTATAGAAGGAGCTTGTAAGACTGGGCTGATGGTCTCCGAAGAAGACGATCAGCGTCTCCTCTTCCTGAGCTTCAAAATATTCAATCAGTGCCTGCAGCGCAGCGTCTGCATTATTCACGGAAGAAAGATATTCGTTTACCGCATTGCTGCTGCCGGGAGAATTCATCATCACGGTATAGTCGAAATTGCTCGTGCTGTAACCACTGTGATTCTGCATTGTGATGGCAAAGGTAAACAGCGACTCGCCCTCTTCCTTGTTCTCGTACAGCTCGATGATCCGATTGTATACGGTAAGGTCACTGACGTGTCCGCGGTACATCTCGTCCTCAGTGATCGCATTCTGATTCACGAAGGTGGATGCGCCGTTGGCGTTGGTCTCCAGAAAATAGGTTTCATCAAAGCCGAAATAGGAATAAATCTGGGTTCTGTTCCAGTTCGAACCGGGCTCCGGATGCATACCGACGGTGCGGTAGCCGGCCGCCTCCATAACGTCCACTATTGAGAAGCAGTTGGTCGAGTTCAGGTAAAAATTGTACGCCACCGTGTTCTGGGGCAGGAACGCCATGGAGTTGGCGGTCAAAAATTCAAATTCCGAATTGGCGGTATTCCCTCCGAATACCGAAGCCATTGCGGTTCCCTTGACCACGTTCGGTGCATCGTTGGACAGCGAATGAAAGAATGGCAGAACCTCGGTGCTGACCAACATCTCCTTATCCAGGGACGCAGCAAGCGAAGAAAGATCCGAAAACGTCTCGTTCATGATGACGATCACGTTGGGCTTCTTCTCGTCTTCGTCCGAAGGCGTGGCGATCGGATCGTCCGGCGTTGAGGTCGTGGGAGGATTCTGAATGTTCTCGCTCGTTTCGGGCGGTTTCTCGGGATTGTAGGAATTGATCAGCTTATCCAGCTCTTCTCTGGAATAACCGTCGGGCATATCCACCGAAGTGGCGGATACCGAATGAAGCAGATTTAACAGAAAGCCGTTGTAGGTAGAGGGCTGCAGCTTCCAGGATTTCAGCTGGAATCCGATCGCGGAAGCACCGGTTGAAGTGGAGATCAGAGCGATCACCAGCAGCAAAGACACCGTGCCCGTAGACAGACTGGAAATCCGAAGGGGCAGCTTCTTGAATTTAGGCAGACGGTTCAGGCTGAAAAACAGGATCTGCACTACCGTCAGCATGATCGCCGTCACGCTGCAGGAAGCCAGCGTAAATTTATATCCGCCTACGACGGCGGCTGCCGTTCCGATGGAGAACAGGTCGGAAAATTGTAACTCTACGCCGCGGGATTGCACGACCAGATTGTTGGCAACGCCCAGCGTGATCAACAACACGTTGGTACCAATCAGTGCCCAGGAAAGATTGCCGCAGGCGGATGCCACGAACAGCACGATACCGAACACGATCAAAAAATTCAAAAAGACCAGCAACCAGGTCAGCTTGTCGATCGTCGCACCAACGGCCAGCTGTACTTCATAAAATATCGCAAAGGAGAACAATGCCGCAATGAGCGGGCCTATAAAAGCAGGCGTATTATCATTAAAATGGATCCGCAGAGTCAGAACCACCAGCAGCAGGACACCGATCTCAACAGCGTCCCAGAGGCCTACACCCATGGAGATGCCCAGCAACACATACAGCACTGACGCCAAAAGACTCGGCAGCCAATATTCCTTTTTCCTTTCAATAGCAAATTCTATAAACATATAGTCTCCTCACAAAGCATTCGCTTTCGGTCTGTGTACGATGATATTCCGTATCCTGTATTATACACAATCCGTCGATATTTGTCAAGCCCTGACAGGACATTTCTCCGTACGCAAACGATTCACCGTTATTTTAGCACCTAAATATGAAAAAATCCTTGCCAAATTTATACGAAGGTGTTGACAAAATGCGAAGTTTGTGTTATAATCACAAAAACGCAATGAACGGAAGGAGTAGCGATCTCCCCCGCCTTACAGAGAGTGACGGCATCGGCTGGAACCGTCGCAGGCAGCGGTCGTGAAGTAGTCCGGGAGCGGCCTTCCCGAACCGACGGTATCCAAACCGTCCCAGTAAGGATCGACGGGTCTGCCCGTTACAGCAGAAGAGACTTCAGGGTCTCGCAAAGTGCGTTGCATTGCAACGAATACAGGTGGTACCGCGCATCTGCGTCCTGTAAATACAGGACACAGGTGTTTTTTTTATTCCAAGGGCTCTGCCCTTGGATCCCGCCAAAGGAACTTTTTGAAAAAAGTTCCCTTGGAAGCCTCAAAAACTTCAATAAAGGCGGCAAGTATTTGCCGCCTATCCAGAAGTTTTGAAGGTTTTGGGAAACTTTTTCAAAAGTTTCCCCCAAAAAATAAAAGGAGAACAGAAATGAAAAAAGAATTGGCAAAACAGTATTCCCCTGCCGAGCTGGAAGATCGGCTGTACAGTTTTTGGAATGACAAGGGCTACTTCACGCCCTCGGCAGACGACGGCAAGCCCGCCTTCACCATCGTCATCCCGCCTCCCAACGTCACCGGTCAGCTCCACATGGGTCACGCACTGGACGAGACTCTGCAGGACGTGCTGATCCGCTACAAGAGAATGCAAGGCTACTCTGCCCTCTGGCTTCCCGGCACCGACCACGCGGGCATCGCTACCCAGATCAAAGTAGAGGAGCAGCTGCGCAAGAACGAGGGTCTGACCCGCTACGACCTGGGGCGTGAGAAGTTTCTCGAGCGGGTCTGGGACTGGAAGAATCAGTACGGCAGCCGCATCATCAGCCAGCTGAAGAAGCTGGGCTCCTCCTGCGACTGGACCCGTGAGCGCTTCACCATGGATCCCGGCTGTTCCCGCGCGGTAAAGAAGGTTTTCGTAAACCTTTACAACGACGGCATCATCTACCGCGGCAACCGCATCATCAACTGGTGTCCTCACTGCCGCACCGCTCTGTCCGACGCTGAGGTAGAATACGCCGAGCAGAACGGCAATTTCTGGCACATCCGCTATCCCATTCTGGACGAGAACGGCAGCTATACCATGTCCGATACCGAGGGCTTCGTAGAGGTTGCCACCACCCGTCCCGAGACCATGCTGGGCGACACCGCCGTTGCGGTCAACCCCGACGACGAGCGCTACGCCCATCTCATCGGCAAGTCGCTGTATCTGCCTCTGGTGGGTCGCAAGATCCCCGTGATCGCCGACGACTACGTAGAAAAGGACTTCGGTACCGGATGCGTCAAGATCACCCCCGCCCACGACCCCAACGACTTCCTGGTGGGTCAACGGCATAATCTGCCCCAGATCGTGATCATGGACGGCGACGCCAAGATCAACTGTCCCGACACGCCTTATCACGGTATGGATCGCTACGAGGCAAGAAAGGCCATCGTTGCCGATCTGGATGCAGAGAGCTTCCTGGTGAAGGTCGTTCCCCACGCTCACAACGTGGGCACCTGCTACCGTTGCGGCACTACCGTCGAGCCTCTGACCTCCAATCAGTGGTTCGTGAAGATGGAACCGCTGGCAGGCCCTGCGCTGGACGTGGTTGCAAAGGGTGATATCCGCTTCGTTCCCGAACGGTTTACCAACAATTATAATAGATGGATGGAAAACGTCCACGACTGGTGCATCTCCCGTCAGCTGTGGTGGGGTCACCGCATTCCTGCCTACTACTGCGACGCCTGCGGCAGGATGGAGGTCTCCGAGGAGGAGCTGACCACCTGCCCGCACTGCGGCGCACCCGTGCGAGCCGACGAGGACGTGCTGGACACCTGGTTCTCCTCTGCTCTTTGGCCCTTCACCACTCTGGGCTGGCCCGAAAAGACCGCCGAGTTCGAGAAGTATTATCCCACATCCGTGCTGGTCACAGGCTACGACATCATCACCTTCTGGGTATCGAGAATGATCTTCTCGGGTCTCACCCACACCGGTAAAGCGCCCTTCTCCACCGTATTCATTCACGGTTTGGTGCGCGACGCACAGGGTCGAAAGATGTCCAAGTCGCTGGGCAACGGCATTGATCCGCTGGAGATCATCGAACAGTACGGCGCAGACGCGCTCCGTTTTGCGCTGACCACCGGCAACGCTCCCGGCAGCGATATGCGCTTCTCCGACGAAAAGATCGAGGCTGCCCGCAACTTCAATAACAAGATCTGGAACGCCGCACGCTTCGTTTTGATGAATCTGGACATCGAAGAAGCTTCCCTCCCCGCTACCGAGGAGCTGGAGGTGGAAGATCGCTGGATCTTGTCCAAGCTGAACACCCTGATCGGCGAGGTCACCACCAATCTGGATCGCTTCGAGCTGGGCATTGCGCTCTCCAAGCTCTACGACTTTTTGTGGGACGTCTTCTGCGACTGGTATATCGAGCTGGTGAAGCCTCGTCTCTCCGACAAGGGCTCCGTGACCAACAAGGTTGCGCAAAACGTACTCTGCTACGTCCTCTCCCGCACGCTGGAGCTGCTCCACCCCTACCTGCCCTTCATCACCGAGGAGATCTGGCAAACCCTGCCTCACTCGGGCGAGTCCATCATGGTCACAAACTGGCCTAAGGTCAGCGACGCACTCTCCTTCCCTGCGGAGGAAAAGCAGATGGAAGCCCTCATCACCTCCATCCGTGCCATCCGCAACCGCCGCGCCGAGATGAATGTGCCTCCCTCCAAGAAGGCGGCGCTCTTCATCGTCACCGAGCACACCGACGTATTCACCGCCAAGACGGCGAAGTTCTTCGAAAAGCTGGCGTCCGCCGCATTGGTCACCGTCTGCCGCTCCCACTCCGACGATACCGCCGTGCAGATCGTCACCGACAGCGCGACCTTCTTCATTCCTCTTGCTGAGATCATCGATCTGGACAAGGAAGCCGCGCGGCTGACTGCCGAGATCGAGAAGCTGAAGGGTGAGATTGCCCGCATCGAGAAGAAGCTTCAAAACCCCGGCTTCGTTGCCAAGGCTCCCGAAGCGGTGGTCAACGGCGAAAAGGAGAAAATGAAGAAATACGCCGACACGCTGGAAAAGACCCAGGACGCGCTGAAGAAGATCAAAGGCTAAACAGTCTCGTGGGGCGCTGCCCCACACCCCGGTCGCTTTCTTGAAAGAAAGCGACGCAAAGAACTTTTACAGACGGCGGCAAATACTTGCCGCCGTGGTATGAAAAATATTCATCCCATTCCCTATTCTGACAAACTTTGCAGAAGAGCCGTGGTATCCTGTATTCGCAGGACGCCACGGCTTTTCGTTATCTCTTTTGCCGTCTGTGAGGGAGGTAGGAAAAGTCTGTGCGATGCCCTGCCGACGAGCATTCGTCGGCTCTATGATAGTTCTTGAAAGGTTTGAAAAACATAATAGAAAGGAAAATCAAATTATGGAAATTGCAGGAGTGACCTGTCAGAAAAAGGACGACACCCTATACGTCGTCATTGACGGCGACATTGATCATCACAGCGCCAAGTATATCCGCGAGACCATTGACCGCGAGATCTTCCTCGCCCGTCCCCACGCCATGGTGCTGGAGCTGTC
>CAZFJJ010000055.1:0-10413 GCA_964519075.1 uncultured Lachnospiraceae bacterium | reverse complement strand
GCAAGGAGGGACGTTACAACGTCTACATCATGGAGGAGATCCACCCCATTTTCGCCGTCGGCGCGGGTGCATCCACCAAGATCATCGACCGAAACACCGGCAAGATCCGCCGCATCTTCATGAACAAGTATCCCTACGAGTACCTGTCCGAGGAGCAGAACGAGCGGTTCAAGAGCGATTACATCGAAGAGATACGGAAGTTTTACGAATAAAATCAGAATAATTTGTGCAACATCACCAAATTTGAAACGATGATTTGGTGATGTTTAACTATTGCACGCGGTTGATGAATTTGATATAATAAATTTGAAACAAAGTCTATTTTAAATGCAAGAAATGAGGTGTGGGATTAATGCATAACATATGGCTTGTTTCGAATATGTATCAAAGATTTAGAAAGGACGATTATTAGGAGAGTGCGTTCATTAATATCAATGTTTCTGATAACTGTTGCAATTACCACTTGTTTGTTCACCCTTGGCCATGCAAATATATGCATCAAATGAATCATTAATTCATTCGACCGAATGTGATTCTGCTTGTATGACAACTGATAAGCCGCTGTATGCGGTATCAGATGTTATAGAACAGGTAGTTCGCTATGATATTGGTACAGTAATTACAAGATCATATGATATAATTTCGGTATACAATGCGGATGCTTACAGAATCACTACAACATCCAATCAAATCCATTTATTAAGTGCATCGCAAATGATAGTAAATAATCCATCGTTTGCAATTTCTTTTTCCGCAAGCGAAAATGGTGTTGGATCTGTTCAAATCCTGATTGAATCATTGGATGCGAATAATGGCGTTCTTGCTTCGAAAATTTTTGATATTTGGATGATTGCTGATGATAATGGCGTATTTGTAGGTACTAACGGAGGGGAATCATTGTACCGTTATTATGAGAAATATTGTAGTGCTAATAGTATTAGTATACTGTCTGATGATGCGTTTGAGCAATTCCGCTCTATTGAAGCCATCTCGGAAGGTTATGTTGAATCGTCGAATGTTACTACCTATTCATATGATCCGAGTACGCTTACTGTGCAAGGATATGTATACTGGAGCGATAGCAATGGCAATACACATCCTGCAGCAGGAGTAAATGTGACAATTTTTCACGAGAGTAATGTTTCAGTATATTTGCCGGTAGTTCCGTTGTTTCCTGCCGTTACGGTTCAAACAAATAATAATGGATTTTACTCATATGTATATCCAGCCGGCACAGTATTGCCTGCAGGTGGCGCAAGACTAAAGATAACTGCATATGCAAGCGGTGATTACGCTGAAGTGTACGAATCTGATGCTACTACTGTATATTCGCAAACTTCTACAAACGCCGTTGCGGTTACGCAATTGGGTGTAACTGTTACTCAAAATCTAACCGTTTTGAATAACAGTAATGTTGGAAATGCATTTTCAATTCACCAAGCTATGGAAATGGCTGGGAAATATGCAGATTCACTTTCATCAACGCTTTTTAGTGCTATTGATGTTAGATATCCTTGTGATGAGGCATTGATTACTGGCTATGTAAGTAATGATAATTATATTAGAATAAATGAGTCGGACACCTATGATTGGGATGTACTTCAGCATGAATATGGTCATTATATAGAATCATGTTTGGGATTTTTAGCAAATATCCCATTATCACATTCTTCGCATCAAAATTTGGGAGACATTTATGGCAAGCCGACTGCGATCAAATTAGCCTGGCAAGAAGGATGGGCAACTTATTTTGCTATTTCTTCGCAAGTAGAATCTAACGCTATTTCATTGGGGATATCCAATGTAGGTGACCTAATATATAATGATATCGAACCTAATTATATTATTTATAATGATATAGAGGCGTGTAGTTTTGGTTCCTCTTCTGTAGATCAAACTGCATGTAAATTGGGCGATGCTAATGAATTGGTAGTGACAGCGGTGTTGTATGATTTAACTGATGGCAGAAATGAATCGTACGATCATGTGGCAATCCCAGAGCAAACAATATGGAATTTAGTTGATAATAACAATTGTTTAATATTAGATGCATTAATTGATTCCATTTTGGCTATTGATCTAGCAACAAGCGTTAAAGTATATATCGGTGAAATTCTTAGTGAATTTGGTGTGTCTGCTAAATTACTGGCACCTAATATGACAGGATCAACTCCTGTTTTTACATGGTATACGCAGGGTGGTAATACAAAAATGCCTAACGATAAGTTTCGCTTGGTATTTTGTGATACGTCCTACAATGTAATACTGACAACAGATTATATTTTAAGCTCTGAAAGAGAGTCTGTGCTCAGTTACACATTAACATCAGCACAATGGAATACTATATGTCAGTCTAGTTCTCGCGTGAAATGTTACATTGAATCGTACCAAACCCTGCCCACAGTAACGGAGCCTTATTATTCAAATGCTATCGATATTATAATTAACTAAGGAGAAATGAAAATGAAATTTCGATTCGTGATCGTGCTGGCCCTTCTGTCGGGCTGCTTGCTGTCTTGCAGTAGCGAGCCAACTTCTCCAACCTCCCCGAGCGAGGCGCTGTCGGTCACCACTCCTGCCGCTCCTTCTGTGACGACCGAGTTGCCGTCGCCCGCACTGACTACCACTGCCCCGCAAGGGGAGCCTGCAACCTCCCGTCTGCCGGTCACTACTTCCAAGCCCGATGGCGATATTGTCATCGACGGCTGGGGGACTGCCAAATTCATTCTGGCGCACGTTTGTTGGGATGATGAGTGTTGCGGCACAGTGATTGACGAGGGTGCTTTGCTGGAGTTAAAGCTGAGAGTAGGACATCCGCTGACCGTATACGGCGAAGTGGCAGTGAAGGATACTTCTGCGCCGATGGAGCTCAAATTCACCTTCGACGGGGAAGGTGAGCTGCTTCCGGGCAATCAATACGTAATCGAGGATTTCTGGACGAATCCCATCTATATGCTGCATCCCTACGAGACCAAGCCGTTTGAGGTAGCGTGTGAAATTTCAGTGGTTCTGAACACGTCGGCCTTGACCCTCGACGAGGGAGAAATCAGCTTCGCATATGCAGCGGAGGAGCATACCAGCCGACTCATAACGATCCGATATGAAAAACGAGACGGGAAGATCGTATTCTGCCATTCTTCAAAAGAAAACGCTATGGATATGATTTACGACCAATATTGCCGTCAATAATTTCCCAAACCACCGCCCACTGGCGGTGGTTTGGGCATATTTCGCTTTTCTCTTGACAAATGAGCACAAAAGTGCTATGATGAGCGTATACTGAAGAAGAGTCTACCGCCTTCGGAGTCCATCGCAAAGGAAGATGAATCTTGAAAACCGTTAAATTCCCTCAACATAGAGACGACGCCTCCCTGCGCGCCTTCGCTGCCGCCTGCGAGGCAGATTTTGACGAGCGGCTATCCCGCCTTACCGAACGCATTGCGGCCGATCCCCGCAAAATCATCGCGCTGGCAGGCCCATCCTGCGCAGGCAAGACCACCACAGCCCATCGCATCATCCACCGCCTGCAGGCGGCAGGAAAACGGGTGCAGGTGATCTCGCTGGACGATTTCTACCGTCCCCGCGACGAGTTGATCGCCGAGTCGGCAAAAAGCGGCGGCGAGATCGACTTCGATAGCCCCGCCACGCTGGATTGGGGCAGGCTGGCAGCCTTCCTCTCGGACGTGCAAAACGGGCGTACTGCCTACCTCCCTCGCTTTGATTTCGAAACGGGGCTGGTGGAGGAATACCGTCCTGTTTTGCCTGACGGCTACGATTGCCTGCTGTTCGAGGGCATTCAGGCGTTCTATCGGCAGTTTCTGGATCTGCTGCCCGCAGGCGGCTACGCAGGCGTGTTCGTCACCCCCGAAAGCGGTTTTACGGTAGACGAGGCGCATCTGACTCCCACCGACGTCCGTCTCTGCCGCCGAATGGTGCGGGATCGGCTGTTCCGTGCCGCCTCGCCCGAGTTTACCATGCAGCTGTGGAAGGGCGTCACCGCCAACGAGAACGAGTATATCTTCCCCTCGGCGCGGATGGCACACTACCGCTTGGACACCTTCATCGGCTACGAGCTGTGTCTGATGCGCGATCTGATTCTGGACGGTCTTTCCACCCTCCCTGCCGCTGCCCGCACGCCGCAGACCGAGCATATCGAGGCGGTGGTGCGTGCGCTCCCGTCGCTGCCCATCGAGGTCATGCCCGACGACTCCATGCTCCGCGAGTTTTTGGGCTGATCGGTCAACGCGCCGCTGTCTCCAAAAATCTCCCCGCCGATACGATAATTTCCCCCTTTTTCCCATATACTAAGTGTGTATGAGGAAAAAGGGGGCGTTTGGTTTGAAACCGTTCAAAAAATCCATCGTGGGAGGCGCACTGGTGCTGTCGGCGGCAGGCGTGATCGTGAAGGTGCTGGGGATGCTCTACAAGCTCCCCCTTGCTGCGCTGCTGCGGGAGGAGGGTATGGGCTACTTCAACAGCGCGTATACCGTCTATTCCTTCTTTTTTCTCCTTTCTACTGCGGGACTCCCGGTGGCTGTGTCCATTCTGGTGTCGGCAGCGCTTTCCCGCACCGATCGCGGACGGCGGGATGCTCTGCGCATCCTGCGAGTGACCATTACCTGCTTTGCTGCGGTGGGGCTGGCGGTCTGCGTGGCACTGGTCTTTTTGGCAGAGCGATTTGCCGATTGGATCGGCAATCCTCCTGCGGCTACCGCCATTGCCGCCATCGCGCCCGCCCTGCTCTTCGTCTGTATCCTGTCTGCACTGCGCGGATACTTCCAGGGCTGCGGCAATATGCTTCCCACCGCCCTGTCCCAGATCGTGGAGGCGGCAGGAAAGCTGACCTTCGGCATCCTGTTGGCGCGCTGGGCGATGCTCCGCTACAAGGATGCTTCGTCTGCCGCGTCCTTTGCCATTTTGGGCGTTACTATCGGAACTTTTCTCGCTCTCCTCTGCCTGCTGCCCGCTTGGATCAGGGAGACCCGCCGAGCCCCCCGCCTGTCGCCCGTTCCCGAGGAGCCACGGGAGGGTGCATGGACCATCACCAAGCGGCTGGTGAAGATCGCTCTGCCCGTGACTCTGTCCGCTTCGGTTATGAGCCTTGCGGGACTGTTGGATCTCTTCCTCGTTCTGCGCCGCCTTACCGATGCCGGCTACACGCCGGGGGTCGCCAACGCACTTTACGGCAGCTATTCGGGGCTTGCCGTGACTCTGGCTAATATGCCTACCGTGCTGATCACGCCTATCGCCTGCGCGGCGGTGCCGCTCCTTTCCTCCGCTCTGTCCCGAGGTAGAGCAGAGACCGCCCGCACCGTGGCGCACACCGCCCTGCGGGTGACGGTGCTGATCGCCGCTCCTTGCGCGGTGGGGATGTCGCTGCTCGCTCCCCAGATCCTACGCCTCCTCTTTGACGACGCTATGGCCAACGGTGCCGCGCCCTATCTGACCGTGCTGGCGCCCTCGATCCTGTTCATTGCCCTCTGCAACGTATCGGGGGCGCTGCTCCAGGCCATGGGTAAGGTGAAAACGCCGCTGCTGTCTATGACGGCGGGAGCGGCGGTGAAGCTGATCTCGGCTTGGTTTTTATTGGGCGAGTACGGGATGCAGGGTGCGCCCATCAGCACCTTCCTCTGCTATCTGACCATCACCGCGCTGAATTTCATTGCCCTTGCCCGAGAAGGGGTGAAGATCACCTTTCGCAGCGTCTTCGGGGTGTCGCTCTTTGCCGCCCTGGCTTGCGGCGCGACTGCGCTTTTGGGGCTACGACTTTTCGAAGGACGGCTGGGCGATCTCGCCTGCATCCCCGCCGCCGCGCTGGGGGCGCTGATCTATCTCCTGCTGCTGTTGATGCTGGGCGGCATCACCCGGGCAGAGTGGCGGCTCATCCCCGGGGGAAGGGCGATTTGCCGTCGACTGGAAAAGTGGAGATTGCTGAGGTAGGGGAGGGGGGCGGAATTCAGCTAACCGTTCCCTCGGTGCGGATCGATTGATGCCGCCTGCGCGGCGCGACGTCGGGGGGGCACTACACTACCTCTATAAGGATGGCGAACAATCGATTGCATTTCTTTCAAATGGCTTGCAATTTTGCTCCGCCTGTGCTATAATGATTGCAAATCCCCCCCAAGGAGCCCACCCATGAACATCCCCGCTGAAAAAGACCGTCTGAACTCGCTCTCCCGCTTTACCGTGGACGACCTGCACACCCTTGTTGCCATCCTGCGCTCGCCCGAAGGATGCGATTGGGACGCGGAGCAGACCCACGCCTCTCTACGCTCCTGTCTTACCAACGAGACCGCCGAGGTGGTCGATGCCATCGACCACGCAGACGACGTATCCCTGAAGGAAGAGCTGGGCGATCTACTCCTCCAGATCATCTTCCACTCGGTCATCGCCGAGGAGGAGGGCGCCTTCACGCTGGACGACGTGGTCACCGAGGTCTGCAAAAAGATGCTCTTCCGCCATCCTCACGTTTTCAAAGGTGGGGACAAGCCCGACTGGAGCGCCATCAAAGCCGCCGAAAAGGAGCTGCGACGGACGGGAAAGTGGTGAGGCATCGAGCTCCTCCTGTTTCACTTTCCCCACCCCAAGCCTCTTCCGATAGAAGACGGAGAGGGTACGCCTGTTCTCGTTCATACTTTATTTACAAATCCTCCACTTGCGCAGGGAGGATTTGTGTGTTATACTAATGATGTATCACTATCCGATAATTGAGGTTGTTATGCGACTGGATAAATATTTGAAGGTGTCCCGCATCATCAAGCGGCGCACCGTGGCAAATGATGCCTGCGACGGCGCACACGTCAGCGTCAACGGCAGAGAGGCCAAGGCTTCCTATCAGGTCAAGATCGGCGACGAGATCGAGGTCGCCTTCGGTGCCCGCACCCTGAAGGTCAGGGTCACCGACATCTCCGAGACCGTGAAAAAGGCAGATGCCGCCGCTATGTACGAGGTCATCTCCCAATAAAGACATAATCACCCCGCTCCTTTCATACACTGGAAAAGAAACAGCGAAAGGAGGGGCTATATGAACGAAGGAATTTCGAAATCCGCCCATACGCTCACCCTCACCGACCGAACCAGCGTGCTGCTGACCGGCGTAGAGGACGTGATCCGCTTCGACGAGGGTGCGGTCGTGCTGGCCACCGTGGCAGGTACGCTGGCCATCGAGGGCGAGGCGCTCCACATCAAACAGATGAACGTGGACAGCCGCGAGTTCGGTATCGAGGGAAAGATCCATTCGCTCGGCTATCTGGATAAGCGTCCTCGGGGACGGGGGCTCTGGAAAAGCGGCCGCGAGCGGTGACCCAGTACCTGTCGCAGGGGAGTCTGGCGCTCCTCCTGCTTTGCGCCTTTCTGCTGGGGCTGCTGATCGGAGCGGTCTACTCGATCTTTGCCATTCGGCGGGCGGCGTTTTTGAAAATGCACGTCCCTCGCGTCGCATTGGCGATCCTCCTGCATCTGGAGGATTTCCTGATCTGCGTCGCGGCAGGTGTATCGCTGTCGATCGTATATTTCGCCACTACCGGCGGCGTGCTGCGGCTGATGGCCATTCCCGCGCTGGGCGTAGGCATCATCCTGTGGCGGCTGACCGCGGGACGGCTGATCGTCGCCTGCACCGACCGCATCCTGCATCTGCTGGCAGTTTTGTGCAAGTGGATCCTGCGGCGGCTTCTCTCTCCTATGGGACGCTCCGTTTGCCGCATTGCCCGATCACTGCATTTGCGCGCGCAGGCGCGGAGGGAGCGGCGATTTGCGCAGAAACTTGCAAAAAAAGCAAAGAAAATGACGATCCGCTACCGCGCGGCTCTGGTCTCAGCGGCAGAGCAGGGCGGGTTCCCCGATCCCGATCTACGGCGGATCGGCCGACGAAAACATAAGCGACCAACCAATAAACCGAACAAAACAAAGGAACGATCAAAATGAAAAGCAGAGGAAACGTATTCGTAAGACTGTTGTGGGTGGGCTTCGTAGCTCTTGCCCTGTTCTCCATCGTCAGCTCGCAGATGACCATCAACGAGCTGAACGACCAAAAGGAAGAGCTGGCCGATGAGGTCACCGCCGTGCAGGACGAGGTGGACGAGATGCGTTATGATCTGGAGCGTCCCATCGACGACGAATACATCATCGATTTCGCCCGCGAGAAGCTGGGACTCCACCTTCCCGGCGAGACGATCTTCCATTACGACGTGAAGAATTGACCTTTAACGTCAACAGAAAACACACCCCGAACGAAGGTGAATAATCCTTCGTTCGGGGTGTGTTGTTTGATCGGAAGCACATGGATGCCGGAGGCATCAACTATTCTCCTCCAACCATGCGGCAAGCTCTGCCAGCGTGCGCATTTCCACTGCGGCGCTGTCGGGGACGTAGACGCTAAAGCGATCCTCCACCTGCAGCAGGATCTCTGCGATGTGCAGGGAGTCTGCGCCCTGCTCCTCGATAGAGCGGTCGGGGACGATCTCGCCGACAGGCTTTTCCAGCACGGCGGAGGCAATTTTGATCAGCTCGTCGTAAATGTTCATTCTTCGACTCCTTCAAATTGGCTGTTGTAAAGGGTGGCGTAGAATCCGCCTGCGGCAAGGAGCGCGGCGTGATCGCCCGACTCCACGATTCGTCCGTCCCGCACCACGATGATGCGGCTGGCGTTCCGCACGGTGGAAAGCCGATGCGCCACGATGAAGCAGGTCTTGCTACGGGTCAGCTCGTCCATTGCCTCCTGTAGCTTCTGTTCGGTGCGGGAGTCCACGTTGGAGGTAGCCTCGTCCAGGATCAGCATGGGCGAATCCACCAGCATGGCGCGGGCGATGGTCAGCAGCTGCTTCTGCCCCTTGGAGACGTTGACGCCGTTCTCGTCCAGCACCGTCTCGTAGCCGTCGGGCAATGAACGGATATAATCGTCGATGCGGGCAGCGCGTGCGGCAGCCTCCATCTGTTGGCGGGTGACAGCGGGATTGCCGTAGCAGAGGTTTTCGGCGATAGTGCCGCCGAAGAGCCAGGTGTCCTGAAGTACCATGGCATAGGCACGGCGCACGTCCTCCATGCGGGTGGTGTAGGCGTTCTGTCCGTCGATACGGATCTCGCCCGACCGGGGATCGTAGAAGCGCATCAAGAGGGAGATCAGCGTGGTCTTGCCGCCGCCGGTGGGGCCTACGATGGCAACGGTCTCGCCCTTCTTTACGGTCAGGCTCACGTTGTGGAGGATCTGGCGGTCTTCCGCGTAGCCGAAATCGACCCGATCCAGCTCCACCTCGCCGCGAGGGGAGGGCAGGGGAAGATCGCCCGGCTTTATCTTTTCCTCGGCAGGCTCGTCCAAGAGACGGAACACCCGCTCTGCCGCCGAGGTGGCAGACTGGATCTCGCTGATGATGTTGGCGGTCTCGTTGATGGGACCCGCAAAACGGCGGGAGTAAAGGTTGAAGGCGGTCAGCCCGCCCAGCGACAGCTCTCCGCCCAGGCAGAGCAGGGCACCGAAGGTGCTGATCAGTGCCAGCGAGACGTTGTTGATGAAGTTGACCGAGGGACCCACTACGCTGCCCTGATAGTCGGCGTCGTAGTGAGCCTGCACCGCCTCGTCGTTGTGGCGGTCGAAGCGGGAGATCATGACCTCCTCCTTGCCGTAGGCGCGGATGGTCTTCTGCCCCGACAGCATCTCCTCAGTGTAGCCGTTGAGCTCGCCCAGCTTGGCCGAGCGGCGGCGGAAGAGAGGCTTGACCAATTTGGTCCGGTAGACCGTAAAGAATATAAGGCAGGGAACGGTGAGGGCGAAGACCAGCATCAGGATGGGCTTGATCCGCGCCATCTGGATGGCGGCACCCACCACCGTGATCATGCCTGCGCAGATCTGGATCAGATCGTTGGAGAGGGAAGCGTTGATGGTGTCGATGTCGTAGGTCAAGCGGCTGATGAGATCGCCGGTCTGATTGCGGTCGAAATAACCCACGGGAAGATCCACCAGATGCTCAAACACCTGCTTGCGCATCTGATAGACCACCTTTTTGGACAGATGGATCATCACCGCCGACAGTACGAAGGACAGTGCCGCCGAGACGGCGTAGCATAAGAGCATGGCGATGCCCTTTTGGTAAACGGTATCAAAGTCTACGTTGCCGGGCCCTCGGATGGCGTCGATGGCGTCCTCGGCAAGGTCGGGACCCCAGAGGGCAATGACGTTGGCGGCGACGGTCAGCAGAGCGGCGATCGCCAACCAGATCTTGTGCGCCCACAGATAGGACAGAAGGCGCAGGATGACCGCGCTCTTCTTCATACGGGGGGCTTTTCCCGTGTCGGAAGTCGTCGTGATGGGAGCGGCTTTCTTAGTCTGCAAGCGTCATCCCTCCCATCTGCGTGTCGGCGATCTCTCTGTAGGGAGCGCAGGTGTTCATCAGGTGGTCGTGATCGCCTCTGCCGATGATC
>CAZFJJ010000054.1:0-10487 GCA_964519075.1 uncultured Lachnospiraceae bacterium | reverse complement strand
CCCATTCGCTGATTCAAGAAGCCGTACTGTATATCCGCAACCATTATCGCAGCTCCATTACCGTGGAGGAGGTGGCGAAGGTGGTTCATCTGACTCCCAATTACTTCAGCGAATACTTCAAAAAACAGACCGGCGTGAAGTTTTCATCTTACGTTCAAAAGCTGCGGCTGGAATTTGCGATCAGCCTGCTGAAAATGTCCGACCTGTCGGTAAAGCAAGTCGCGGATAAATCGGGCTTCAACAGTGCAGCCTACTTTTCCAACGCCTTTAAGGACACCTTCGGCGTGTCGCCCGAGCAGTTCAGAAAGAATAATCTGCGAACCGTTTCTCCGGTTCAACCCATCGTAAAGGAGATAATTGAATGATTCGAACCGAATATCCCAGCGCCCCCTGCCTGATGAAGCTGGAGCGCCCCATCCTGACCAAGGACGATATTCCTTATAACGCCGCGCTGATTTTCAACGCAGGCGTTGCTAAAATTAACGGCGAGTACGTGATGCTCTTCCGCAACGATTACGGCGACTACGACAAGCAGATCCTGCGGGGAACCAATCTGGGTCTTGCCCGATCCAAGGACGGCGTGCATTGGACTGCCTCAGACAAGCCCTGCTTTGCTCTGCGGGACGAGGAGATCCATCGCGTCTACGACCCCCGACTTACCGTTATCGACGGCAAGTGTCACGTCTGCTTTGCCACCGACACCCGCCACGGCATCCGCGGCGGCATCGCCGTCACCGAGGATTTTGAGACCTTTGAGATCCTCTCGCTGTCCGCCCCCGACAACCGCAACATGGTGCTGTTTCCCGAGAAGATCAACGGAAATTACGCCCGTCTGGAGCGTCCTATGCCGGTCTATTCCCGTGGCAGAGACCGCTTCGACCTGTGGTACAGCGAATCCCCCGATCTGAAATTCTGGGGCAACACCAAGCTGGTGATGGGCGTAGAGGACGTGCCCTTTGCCAACGACAAGATCGGCCCCGGCGCCCCCCCCGTCAAGACCGATAAGGGCTGGCTGATGGCGTTCCACAGCGTGATCCGCGACAACGAGCGGGGCAAGCACGGCTGGGAGGATCGCTGGCAGAAGTGCTACTACGCAGGCATCGCCTTGCTGGATCTTGAGGATCCCTCCAAGGTGATCGGAATGTACAAGGAGCCGCTGATCGCACCCGAGCTGCCATTCGAGACCGACGAGGGCTTCCGCACCCACGTCATCTTCCCCGGCGGAATGATTCTGGAGCCCGACGGTGAGGTGAAGATCTACTACGGCGCAGCCGACACGGTAGAATGCCTGGCGACCGCCCACGTGGATGATCTGATCCGGCTTTGTTTACAGTGATTTCATTCAAACACGAGCAGTAAACGGTCTCCTGCCGACCCGAGCCGCCGCATTTGCAACGGCGAAAGTCTTTTGATCGTCCGTTCATCTATCGAAAAATCCATTGCAAAAGTGAACCTTCATCTTTGCAATGGATTTTTCTATCTCTTTTTATCGTTTGCAGTGATCGTTGTACGCCCCGTTTATCCCAGCTTCATGGAATTGAGCACCTGTGCGCTGTAGAGGAAGAGGATATCGGTATTTTCATCTGCCGCCAGCAGATCGGAGAACGCCGACAGGTAGGCAGGGCGGATCCAGCGCAGATCCACCAGCACGATCTCGGAATAGCCCTCTGCCAGGAGGGGCGCGATGCTCCGCCCGAAGCTGTCGCGGAAGAGGATCAGCCTGCGGTCGGTGTCGGCACGGGGATTTTGCAGATGCAAGATCGCCGCCTCACCGCCCAGATACAGATCGTAAGCATCGTCGCCCGCAAAGGCCTCCGCATCGTAGACTGCCCCGGTCTTGCCGGAGTCCAGCACCTTAAGGGTCAAATTTTCGATCGTTTGATTGGTCAGATAGCGCATCACGTCCCGTTCGGCCGGCAGAGCCGCCTGCCCGTAGAGAACACCGTAGAACTCGCCTGCCGTTTGTTCGACAAAGCCTGCATCGGCAAAGGGCGGAAGATCACTGCCAAGCGCAGTCCGCAGGGCTTCGTAGACCTCCTCCAGCTCCTCCTGCTTCCAATGGATGTCGGTTGCATAGTAGTCGGTAAGCTCCAACGCATCTCTGAGAGAGATCCCGATGGCGTTCAGCCCTTCCGCAAACAGTCGGTCAATCTCGTCGTAATCGAGCCCCAGCGGCGCGTCCATATAGTAGGATTTGTCGGGGATGACGGCGTAGTAGGCAGGACTGTTCGGGAAGTGGGTCTTTCGAAGCTCCTCCAAAAGCGCGATGTTGGCGGTGATGTTGGCGTCGTTCATAGGATAGAGCAGCTCCGCTTGACTGCCGTCCTCGCTGTAGTAGCCGTTGACGTCCTTTTGCAATAGGACTTTATAGGCAAAGCTGCTTTTGAGGAAGCGCAGCTCGTCCCGCAGGTAGAACTGATCGTTCAGATAGGTCTCCCAGGTGCTGAAATACTGGGATAGATCCTCAGCCTCCCCGTATGCGGGAGTCTGCTCCAGCGCCCGACGTTCGTAAACCGAATAGTCCTTGTCGGGAGACAGCCAGGAGGCGATGCCGAAGAAGGCCACGAACAGGCAGAAGACGGCTGCCGTGGCGATATAGCGAATGGTAGAAACCGTTTTCATATAAATTCCTTTTGCGCGGGATCAAAATCTGAAATACAGGAAGGGATTGAAGGAAGAATCCACGATATACGCCGTAGAGACCGCCAGCGCCGCCGCCACCAGCAGGGGCTGGAGAATGGCGGCCGCCCACTCCGCGCGCCTTTGCAAACAGTCCCAGCACTTTTTCGGCAGAGGAGTCGCACCGATCACTGCAATCAGGATCAGCACCGCTCCGCTTCGCCAATAGTAAAGGGCGACCGGATCGGCAAGCCCCGAGCGTCCGAAGAGGATCGCCAGGTCGGACAGCGTGCCCGTCAGACCGTCTGCGCCAAAGAGCACAAAGCCAAACAGCGTTACGGCGATGACGAACAGATGCCCCAGCGGGCGCACCTTGGCGAAGAGCTTCCCGAGGAAGAGCTTTTCCAGACAGAGCAGTACGCCGTAGAGCGCGCCCCAGAGGATGAAGTTCATCACGCCGGTGCCCGAGCCGTGCCAGAGGCCGGTCAGCGCCCACACGATCAGCAGATTCAGCATCCAGCGGGGACGGCTGACCCTGCTTCCGCCCAGGGGAATATAGACGTAGTCCCGAAACCAGCCCGACAGCGTCTTATGCCAGCGGCGCCAGAACTCGGTAATACTGCCCGAAATATAGGGATAGTCGAAGTTTTCGGGAAATCGGAAGCCGAATACGCGTCCGAGACCGATCGCCATATCGGAATAGCCCGAAAAGTCGAAGTAGATCTGCAAAGCGTAGCAGACGGCGTACAGCCAGCCGAAGGCGGCGGACGGCGCCTCTGCCTGTCGGAAGGTATCACACAACACGCCCAGATTGTTGGCAAGGATGACCTTTTTGGCAAGTCCTGCGGTGAAGCGGGCAAGCCCCTCGGAAAAATCCTGCAGGGTGTGACGGCGATGGGAAAGCTCCTCGTCCACGTCGGTATAGCGGACGATAGGCCCCGCAATCAGCTGAGGGAACAGGCAAAGATAGGTGGCAAAGGCGAAGGGATTTTTTTGCAGCTTCGCATCCCCGCGGTAGACGTCGATGGTGTAGGACATCGCCTGAAAGGTATAGAAGCTGATGCCCAGCGGCAGGGAAAGTGGCTCAAAGGACGTGCCTAGAATGACATTCAGCCCGCCGATCCAGACCGCCGAGAACTTGAACAAGAGCAGCGTGCCCACATTCAGCACCACGGCGAGGATCAGTAGCGGTTTTTTCGCCCGAGGGAGTCCTTCGATTGCCAGCGCAAACAGGTAGTTGCCCAGCGCGGAGGCGATCAGCAGGAAGCTGTACGTGGGCTCTCCCGTGAAGTAGAACAGGAGGCTGGCCGCCAGCAGAAGGTAGTTCTTCGCCCGACGCGGAGTCAGATAATACAAAACCAGCAGGATCGGCAAAAAGACAAAGAGAAACCGCGTTTCGGAAAAGACCACGGGTCAGCACTCCTTTCAATGGGATAGAATCAGCTTGGGGATCAGCTGTTGCGGAAGGCCTCCACGATGGCAGCACCGCGGGCGTCGTCGTTATCCAGCACCAGCAGGATCACATCATCCTTGACGGCAACCTCCACGTAGGAGGCGGTGACGCAGACCCAGCGACGGGGGTCGATCCCAGATTTCATCTCGGCAGCGATCTTAGCGGCGTCGGAGCCGTCCTTGACCCGGAGCATACTGATGCCAAAGGGAATGGCGCCCATCATTGGCTCGGACACGAAGGTGGACTCGGCAACCGAGCGGTCGCTGATGCCGAAATAATAGCTGAAGTTATCGCTATCCACGGCCGTCTCCACCAGCGAGGGAAATTCTGCGTCCACCTTTTTCATAAACGCATCGTAGATCGACTTCAGGGAGCGGGTGTCGTCGGGTTCTCCGGAGCCCTCCGAATCTCCGTTATCGGAAGTGACGACGGAGGCACCGCCATCGGTAGTAACGGCGGAGTCTTTCGTTTCGTCGGACTCATTCACGGTCTTGCGAGTACCGCAGGCAGTGAAGGTCAAAAGCAGTGCCAGCAGCAAGGGCAGGCATTTCAGATGTTTTTTCATATACAATCTCCTTGGTTCGTAGGATACGATCAGTTTGCGCCAAAGCGGCGCGGATTATTCTCCACTTAGCAAAAAATCCCGCTTTTGCGCGGGATTTTTATGTAAGTCGTTATTCTTCAGAGACCTTGATCACCTTGCAGAATTTCAGAATGCTGAGGACGATACCTGCAAGCACGTACAGACCCGAAACCGTGCCGACGATACTCCAAATCGGCCACAGGAATCCGATCAGCCAACCCAGAACGCCCAATACAGCACCGGATACCACGCTTACAACCACGTACACCACGATCTCAACGATCATCTGATACAGGGTTGGATTATCCTTGAACTCGATCTTCAGATACTTGTCAAGAGAAAAGGTAGCGGGAAAAAAGGGGGCGATCATCTTGATAAAATCGTTCATATGATTCTCTCCTTCATGATTGATGGTTGATTCATTGTAACACAAAAATTAGGATTTGTAAAGAGTTTTGCCGAAAGTTTATGGACTTTTTTTCGATTTTGTGCTACAATGGAACTAACGAAACTGCAAAGGATATAGAGGATGAAGAAAAACGAACTTTTCGACGTGGAGATCACCGATCTGAATAATCTGGGCAACGGAGTCTGCCGCATCCAGGGCAAGGCGGTGTTCGTCCCCCGCGCCGTGGACGGCGACCGCCTCACGGTCAAGATCATCAAGGACGCCAAGGACTACGCCGTTGCGCGGATCGAGAAGATTCTGACCCCCTCTCCCCACAGACAGGAGAGCGGCTGTGCCGTATCGGGGCGCTGCGGCGGATGCGTCTACCGCCACGTCACCTACGCCCACGAGACGGAGCTGAAGCGTAATTACGTCCGCTCTGCCTTCCGCAAGGCAGGGGTGACGGTGGAGGTCGCCCCCACGCTGTCGGGAGCCGAGAGCGGCTACCGCAACAAGGTGCAATATCCCGTAGGCGAGGGGCTGACCGTGGGCTTCTACGCCCCCCGCTCTCACGAGATCATTCCGTGCGGCGATTGCGCCCTGCAAAAGCCGGCATTCACCCCCGTCATCGCCACCCTGCAGGAGCTGCTCCGCGAGGCGGACGCAAAGCCTTACCGCGAGGAGGACGGATCGGGGCTGATCCGTCACCTGTTCCTACGCGCCTCCCAATCGGGCGAGGTGATGGTGACGCCGGTCACTACCTCCAAGCCCTTCCCTGCCGCAGAGAAGATCGCAGAATCGCTCCGCGCCGCTCACCCCGAAGTGGTGTCGGTGGTGCGCAATTACAACGACCTGCGCTCCAACGTGATCCTGGGGGATCGCTGCGAGACCCTCTCGGGCGCGGACATGCTGACCGACACCCTGTGCGGGCTGACCTTCCGGCTGTCGCCGCTGTCCTTTTATCAGGTCAATCACGATATGGCGGAGGTCCTCTACCAAAAAGCGGCAGAACTGGCCGAGCTTCGCCCCGGGGATCGGGTCGCCGACCTCTTCTGCGGCGCAGGCACCATCGGGCTGTCGGTGGCGGCGATGTACCCCAACGTCTCTCTGCTCGGAGTGGAGATCATCCCCGAGGCTGTGGAAAACGCCCGTGAAAACGCAAAACTCAACGGCATTGAAAACGCCTCCTTTATCTGCGGCGACGCCAACGCCGCCGAGCTCTCCGATGCCGACGTGATCTTCCTCGACCCGCCCCGCAAGGGCTGCGAGCAGTCGCTGGTGGATCAGATCGCAGAGATCGCACCGCGGCGGGTGGTGTACATCTCCTGCAATCCCGACACGCTGGCACGGGATGTGGCGAGGTTTATCGAGGCAGGGTACGAGCCGGGGACGGTGTATCCCGTGGATCTCTTCCCGCGAACAGGGCATTGCGAGGCAGTCGTGAGTCTCACGCGCGCGTGATGAATCCCCCGGGAGCGATTTTCTCACACAAACCCATACAGATACCACAAAACCCCTCCGGATCATTAAAAACGGTATCCGGAGGGGTTTTGTTATGCTCTGTTCGCATGTCCTCAGTTTTTGTGGTTGCCACAAAATGTACTGAGTTATAGCTTTGCACAAAGATATAATTTGCTCATATCCTATTTTTCAAACTGTTCGAGTAATTCTTATATATCGAACTGATTATAGCATAAAAATTGGGATTTTTCAATGCTTCCGGGTGAACAAAAACGGTGTCGGGAAAATTTCCTCATCCCATATTCATAATTATCCCAAAGGCATTGAAAATTCCGCTAATATTTGATATAATTAGTATCAAACCATCTCTCAAAGGAGTACCCCCATGCTCATTGACCTGCACGCGCATTCCTCCGGCATCAGCCATTGCTGCCGGATCCCCTACGACGCCGTGATCCGCGCCGCTCTCGAAGTCGGCCTTAACGGCATCGTACTGACTAACCATTATCAAAAATCCTATGTCACCGACGGTGATTTTGCCGCCTTTGCCCGCCGCTATACCGAGGAGTACCGCCTTGCCAAGGCCTACGGCGACACCGTGGGCTGTAAGGTCTTTTTCGGCGCGGAGATCACGATGGAGCGCTACGGCGGCGCACACCTTTTGCTTTACGGCATCGACGAGCGCTTCATTGAAGAGAATTCCACCCTCTTCGACCTGACCCAGGAGGAGCTGTACCGCCTCGTCAAGGCCGCGGGTGGCACCGTGATCCAAGCCCACCCCTACCGCAAGAAGAAGCATCTTCTGGACGTTCGCTTTCTGGACGGCGTGGAGGTGAACTGCCATCCCCTGTACGGCAAATCCGATTTCGCGGACATGGTGGAGATCGCCGCGGCGAGCGCCCTCGTCCTTACCTGTGGCGGCGACTATCACGCCGACACCTACCGTCCGAAGTGCGGCACCCACCTGCCCGACGATCTGCGGGACGGCGTGGAGATCGGACGCTATTTGCTCCGCGCGGACGAACTGAAGCTCTGCATCCACGAGCCGAATACCGAGGAGGCGTTTGAATTTGTGTGGAAGCGAGCTTAAATCCCGTCGCGCGAAGCGCGACATATCGATTGCTCGCAACGCGAGCAAATATCGAGTTTGAGCGTAGCGATAACATATCGAGTTGCACAGCAACCTATCGACGTCGATATGCGTCCCTCACGAATTTTGCCTGAGTCCCGAAAGGAGACAATATCTATGAAGTTATTCCAACAAGGGCGGTGGATCTGGCTGGCAGACGCAGAGGGCAAGACCCCTCAGGTCTCGGCCGATCAATACGTGGAATTTGTGGATTCCATCGCCTATCGAGGCAAGCCGCTCACCCTCTATCTCTCCTGCGACTCGGATTATACCCTTTTCGTCAACGACGTCTACGCGGCCTCCAATCAATACGGCGATTTTGAGCATTACAAGATCTACGATACCCTGGATCTGATGCCCCTCCTTGTTCCCGGGACGAATCAGCTTCGAATTTTGGTGCATCATTGGGGCATTTCTACCTCCCGCTACCGTCCTGCAAGGGCAGGCTTGATCTACGAGATATACGAAGGAGAGTCGCTGATTTCCTGCAGTACGTCTGCGGTGCTGTCAGGGCAAAGTGCTCCTTACCGATGCGGACAGCCTGTCTTCGTCAGCGGTCAATTGGGACTGACCTTCGCCTATGATGCCACGCGCGAGGGTGAAACGGTGTACGCTCCCTCCGTAACGGTTGATAAGGCTTGCACCTTCTATCCCCGTCCCATTCCTAAGCACAAGGTGCTGGAACGCCGTCCGATGCAGTCGATCACCGCCCTCTCGCCCGCCCATTATCTGATCGATCTGGGCAAAGAAGCGGTGGGGCTCCCCGTGCTGGAGGTATATTCCGAAACCGAGCAGACCCTCACCGTAGCGTGGGGCGAGCATATCACGGACGGCGGCGTGCGGATGAAGCTGGGTGGACGTAATTTTTACTACGAATACAAGACCCGCTGCGGGCAGAATCATTTCACCGACTATATGCTCCGCCTGGGATGCCGCTATCTGGAGATCTTCGCCCCGGAGCCGTTGACCGTCCTCTACGCAGGCATTCTTCCCACGGTCTATGAAGCCGATCCCGTCCCCTACGCCATGGACGATCCCATTCATCAGCAGATCTACGACGTTTGCCTGCACACGCTGCAGCTCTGTATGATGGAGCATTACGTGGATTGCCCGTGGAGAGAGCAGGCGCTCTACGCCTACGACTCCCGCAATCAGATGCTCTGCGGCTACTATGCCTTCGCAGGGGGGAACGCCACCTATGCGCGGGCGAATCTGCGCCTCATCGGCATGGATCGCCGTGACGACGGTATGCTCTCCATCTGCCATCCCTGCGGAACCGATCTGGTCATCCCCTCCTATTCGCTTTATTACTTCCTGCAAATGAAGGAATACGCCGAGCACACGGGCGATCTGTCGCTGGCAGAGGAGATGCTGCCCAAGCTCTGCTCGGTGGCCGACGCTTTTATGAAAAATGCCCATAACGGTCTGCTGAACTCGTTTTCGGGGAAAAACTATTGGAATTTCTACGATTGGTCGCCCTACTGCGAGGGAACGCTGGGCGCGTCCCAAGCCGCAACCCCCGACCTTTGCCTGAACAGCCTCTTCGTCATCGCGCTGGACTGTCTGGAATCCCTCACCGCGGCGCTCTCCTGCAACTTCTCCTATCCGGGCGTTGCCCACACGCTCCGCCGCCGCATTCAGGAGGAGTTTTTCACCGATGCGGGAGTCTTTACCCTCCACCGCGGCAGAGACGAGTATACCGTCCTTGGCAACAGCCTTGCCATTCTGGCCGGCGTGCCCGACAGGCAGACTGCCCGTGTGATTTGCGATCGCCTGTCCGACGGCAGTCTCACCGAATGCTCGCTGGCGATGAAGATCCTGCAATACGATGCGCTCCTTTCGGTGGACACCGACCGTTACCGCGACTTCATTCTTGCCGACATCCGTCAAAATTACACCCCCATGCTGGACGCAGGCAGTACCACCGTCTGGGAAACGGTAGCGGGAGAGGCCGATTTCGGCGGCGCAGGCAGTCTCTGCCACGGCTGGTCGGCGATCCCCATCGTCGTCTACCACCGATTAGGGATGATCCAAGCCCCCAACAGTCGCAGAGCTGACCATTTTCCCATAAAATCCCGATGATTCACCCGTGAGGTATCCCCATGACCCCTTCCCATACCCCTTGTCCCATTTACAAAAAATGCAACGGCTGTCAGCTGCAAAATCTGCCCTACGAGGAGCAGCTGCATCTCAAACAAGCCCGTCTGATCCGGCTGCTGGGTCGGTTCGGGCATATCGAGGAGATCATCCATATGGACGATCCCACCCACTACCGCAACAAAGTTCAGTCTGCCTTCTGTATGAAGAGCGGACGGCTGACTGCGGGCATCTATCAGTCATCCACCCGCAGGATCGTGGAGGTTCCCGCGTCCATGCAAGACGGCTGTATGCTGGAGGATATCACTGCCACCCGCATCGTGCAGACGATCCGCACCCTTGCGCCGTCTTATAAGTTAAAGTCCTACGATCCGACTACGGGACGGGGCTTTCTCCGTCACGTGTTGGTGCGCCGCGGCTTTCAAAGCGGACAGGTAATGGTGGTGCTGGTCACCGCACCCGGAGATTTCCCCTCCTGCCGCTCCTTTGTAAACGAGCTCTGCCGCCGCCACCCCGAGATTACCACGGTGGTGTGGAATATCAATCCCACAAGCACCCCTCTGTTCCTGGGAAGCGAGAGCAAGATCCTCTGCGGCGAGGGATTTATCACCGATCAGCTGTGCGGTCTCACCTTCCGCATCAGCCCGCGATCCTTCTATCAGGTCAATCCCGTTCAGACCGAGATTTTATATAGCACCGCCCGCCGCTTCGCTCGCCTCACCGGCAAGGAACGGCTCATCGACGCCTACTGCGGCAC
>CAZFJJ010000053.1:0-10591 GCA_964519075.1 uncultured Lachnospiraceae bacterium | reverse complement strand
ATTTCCTGCGCGTAGTGGAAGACCATGGTGGCGGGATCCAGGGTGAGGGGACCGTAGGGAACGATCCGCGCGTCGTGCCAGCCGATGCCCTTGGTGTAGTTCATCAGGAACATATGGTCGGTGTAGTAATTACCGAAGCCCAGTTTATCGTAATCGGGTTTCGTTTTGGCTGCTGTGGTTTTTTCGATTTTGATATCCAGCATTGTTGAAAACCTCCGTTGATGATTTTGAAATCCTTTTTATTGTAGCACAGGAAAGTGAATTTTTCAAGTGAATTTGATGATTTTTTCCCTGTATCCGTATATTTTTTTACAGGCGAGGCAAAATGAACTACGCAAGCATATTTTTCGGAGGTATTGTAATGAAGAAGTTTTTGCTCATCCCCATCCTTTGTGCGTTCCTGGTCACTCCTGCCGCGTCTGCAGCGGTTGCCGCCTCGTCGTCCGACGTGGAGGTAGCGTCTCCCGTGGCGATCCGCCTCTCTCCCGCGCTGGACGTACTGGCCACCGAGCTGACCCTGACCAAAACGGGGCTGGTCTCCAAGGAGATCACCTTCTCTGCGCTGGACTTTGAGTCGCTGCTGGGGGTCGGCTATCTGTCCAGCATCACCGTGCTGACCCTGCCCGATCCCAACGTGGGTACGCTCTATCTGGAGACCATGCCCGTGATGAAGAATCAGGTCATTTCCCGCGACTCGCTGTCCTCCCTGCGCTTCGTCCCCGCCACCACCGAAGCGGGCGACTGCTCCTTCGTGTTCGGCACTGTTTCCACCTCTCAGCCGCTGGCGCTGTCCTGCACCCTGCGCCTGACCGAGGGGCTGAATTTTGCGCCCGAGACCGACACCGCCCAAACGCAGGACGTATCTACGCTGGCGGGCATCCCGGTCTACGGCAGGCTGATGGCTGACGATCCCGAGGGCGACGCCGTCACCTACCGCATTACCGCATATCCCGAAAAGGGCACGCTGCGCCTGATCGACCGCGCCGCAGGGGAGTTCTGCTATACGCCCGTGGAGGGCTATACCGGCTCTGACCGCTTCACCTATATCGTGGTGGACGAGTACGGCAATGTCTCCGAGGCGGTCACGGTGGCGCTGACCGTGGAGGAAAATACGACTGCGGTCTCCTACTGTGATATGGAAGGGCATCGCGCGCTCCTTCCTGCCATGCGTCTTGCGGAGCGCGGGGTAATGATCGGCGAGACTATCGGCGCGTCGGCCTATTTCCATCCCGAGCAGGTGGTCACCCGCGCGGAGTTTCTGGCCATGACCCTCTGTGCGGCAGGCGTTGACGTTCCCGACTCCAACGCCGCCACTACCTTTGCCGATGACGCCGCCATCCCCGACTATCTGCGCCGCTACGTCAGCTACGCTGCGCAAAAGGGGTACGTGACCGGCAATTCTGCCGATGGAACCGGCTATTTTGAGCCGAACCGTGCCGTCACCTACGCCGAGGCGGCGGTGATGCTCCAAAGCGTGCTGAATCTGACCGCCGAAGGCGTTACCTCGGTCTTTGCGGAGGAGGACGCCGTTCCCACTTGGGCAGAGACGGCGGTCTGGGCGGTGGCTGAAGCGGGTCTGTTCCCCGACGGCGTATTTGCCGCCGATTCGGTAGTGTGCCGCGCCGACGCAGCTGTGATGATCGCGGGAGTGCTGGAGAGAAGTTGAATCCAAAGCCGATGGCGCCCTTCGGACTTGCTGCCCCTTAGCGCAGAGCGGACACCGCCCGCCACTCCCGTGTAATGTCATTCTGAGCGAAACAGGAGACACATATCCGTCTGCCCTGCGGTAAGCCGCAGGGCGTCTGCGCCGCCGGGGTGAACACAAAAGGGAGAGGCGCAGGGTCGAAGATTCACAAAATATTCACACGAAGTTAACCGAAAGCGTTGAAATGCAGTTGACCGTTGTGGTACAATAGGATTACCCCACACGAACGATCGCGAGGAACCTACCATGCTTCGACTTCACTATCGCTTACTGTCGCTGGCGACGGCGGCACTCCTTTTCTGCACGGGATGTCAGCTCCAAATCGGCTTTCCCGACGGGCAGACCGCCACGCAGACGGTCAGCCCCCCGTCAGCTTCTGTCACGACGCCATTGCCCACCGATCGAGTGACCGATCCGCTGCCGTCCGGCACGACCGTCGCAACGACCGTCGCAACGACCGCTCCCACGCCGCCTGCTACGGCTGCAACCGTTACCGACGTGACCCTTCCTGAAGATCCGCCCGTTCCTGTCAAGCGGGTGGCGTTTACCTTTGACGACGGTCCTCACGCCACCTATACATATCAATTCGTGGACAAGCTGAAGGAATACGGTGCTACGGCAACCTTTTTCGTGGTAGGCAACAACTTGACCAAATCCAGAGGCGCCGCCATGGCTTACGCCGCAGAAAACGGCTGTGAGATCGGCATCCACAGCTATACCCATACCACGGCGCTGTATTACGACCGCTGTACCGATGCCGAGTATCTGCAGGATATGCAGAAGACCGCCGACGCCATCCGGCAATACGTTTCTGCCCCTGTGACGCTGATGCGTCCGCCCGGAGGAAACGTGACCGCGGAACGGATCGCAGCCTGCCCCTATTCGGTGATCCTGTGGAGCGTGGACTCCAACGACTGGCGATACCGAAGCCGTGCCGACGAAGCCACCATCGAGGCAAACGTCAACACCATCGTGGAAAACGTGATGAGCACCGTGAGCGACGGTGACATCGTGCTGATGCACGAGATCTACAAGAATTCCTACGAGGCGTTCTGCATCATCATCGAGCGGCTGTATGCCGAGGGCTACGAGATCGTTTCGGTCTCCGAGCTTTTGGGCGACAGCCTGCAGCCGGGGAATAAGTACCGCCACGGATAAAAACGAAAACCATCGGAGCGATCCGATGGTTTTCGTTTTTATCCGAGGAAGTACGCAAGCGCGTTTTGGATCTCCCGATCCCAGTAGAACCAGCTGTGATCGCCGTCGGTCTCGGAGTAGGAGAGCTCGTAGCCGTAGGCTTCCAGCAGCTGCTTGGCGCGGCGGGAATCGTCAAGCAGCCCGTCCTGCAGTCCGCACCAGAGGTAGATCTTGGGCAGGGGCGCGCCCGACTTGGCCGCCTTCTCGATGAGGGCGTACACGTCGTTGTCCGAGCCTGCGATGGATTTGGGATCGCCGAAAATATCGCTCCAATGACCGCCGAATCGGCGGGGATTGGCTACGTCAATAGCGCCCGAGAAGGAGGCCGCGCCTGCAAAGGCTTCGGGGGCGGACAGCACCATCTTCAGCGCGCCGTAGCCGCCCATGGAGAGGCCGGCCACGAAGTTGTCCTCCCGACGATCGCTCATACAGCGGAACATGGAGCGGCAAACGGCGGGGACTTCCTTGGTGATGAAGGTCTGAAAACGGTCGCCGTGAGCCATATCGGTGTACCAGCTCTTGCCTGCGGCGGGCATAACAACGGCAAGGTTCTTGTCCGCGGCGTAACGCTCGATGGAGGTGCGTCTCTGCCAGATGGTGTGGTCGTCGGACAGACCGTGCAAGAGATAGAGGGTCTTGCAGGTACCGCCGCCCGAGGTGTTCATACCGATGAGAGTGGTGGACTGCTGAGGGATGATCACGTCCATAGACGCCGCCATACCTAAAACGTCCGAGTGAAAGCTTACGTGTACAAGTGCCATTGTGTACCTCCGAGGGGATTTGTTGAGGATAGTATAGCACAAAAACTGTGATTTGTCCAGTAGGAGCGCAAAAAACTCCTCCCGAGCGGGAGGAGTTTTGGGGGTTATTTTGTGGAAAAGATGGTGACACCGCCGGAATAGTTGCATTGGGTGCATTTACCTGTGAGCGGGTCGAAGGAGTGTGCTTTGAATGCCAAATTATTGCATATTTGACATATTCCGTAATGATTTGCACCGTCTGCTGCACGGTGTGCTTCAATATAGTGTTAGTTGATGATTCCTTCTTGTGACGTAGTGTGGGCGGATGAAGTAAAAGAGTTAAAGCGAAAAGCAGTACATACGATTAAGATAAAGGTGAAAATTTTCTTATTCATACGATGAGCCTCCTTTAGTTAGCGGCGGAAGTTTTGATACCAACTCGCTCAGAGAATAAATATTACCGTATTCCATTTTATATTGGCTTACTACTCCATCTCTTTCATACATGATCCGATGTGCCGTATTGTACACGGTTGGATTCGATTTCAGATTACTAAGCTCAATGGAACTGCGATTGATTAGAGAGAAGCGATCAATTATATAGGAGTTGCCATCTTCGTCAGTAACTACGTCCAGCGAAGTTGTGTGACAACCCGCAACCCAATAACTGTTATCGTTGGGATAAGCACAGCCTTCTTCCGGCTGGTGAGTGGATTTTTGCAAGAAAACCAAAATCTCGTCGCCGTAAGCATACAATGGGTAGAACTTCAGTGTGAATTTTGAATTTCCGGATTGCAGCAAGGTGAAATGCTCCGGAATAGTTCCAGCGATAAGTGATAACACTTCTGCATCGTAAAATGTTGTGGTAGAGTCTTCACCGAGCCAATTTCCTATACGAATGATTGCAATTGCATCGACAAATTCGCACAAGTTTTCAATAGTGCTTACTCGTTCATGGAAACTTGCTTGCGAATACCCCTCCGTTCCCACTCTCACAGGCGGCAGGACGATTTTGTCAGCCTCAGGGGCAGGAGTGGTCGGTTGCTCCGAAGAAAACGCAAAGGGAAGAGTCACTACGGCAGTGAGCATCAGGGCAAAACAAGCCGCAAGCACGGTTAGTTTGCGAAAGAGGGGAAGCTTTGGTGAGTGACTTCGCTTGGTCTTCGCATAATCAGCCAGCTTTTGGGCATCGTCGATCTCGTAGGCGTTATGCAGCAGATCCTCGTCGATCTCGGTGAGGTGGTCTGCCAGCTTTTCTTGGCGTGTAAATTTCATAGGGATATACCCTCCTTTTCAAGCATTCGTTTCAGTTTGAGTCTTGCGCGGTACAGCCTTGCACAGATGCGGTTTTCCTTCATTTCAAACCGCTTGGCAAGGTCGGTCACTGTTTCAAGATAAATGTATCGGCGGATAAATAAGATTCTCGTTTCGGGATCGAGACTGCGGACGAAATCCGAAAGAACGGCACGGATCCGCTCGCCCGTCTCCCCGTCATCATGGGAAAGAGCCTCTGCGGGCAGGCATTCCTCCAGCTCGGACAGGGCAATGGTATAGCCGCCGTTTCGTTTTTGCCGTGTGTCGTGTCGCAGTCGGTCGATGCCGATGCGGCGAGCCAGCGTGCAGATATATGCAGGCAGGCTGTCGGGGCGGTTGGGCGGGATACTGTTCCACACCGCCAGCAGGACGTCGTTGGCACACTCGTCCGTGTCGCTTTCGTCGCCGAGGATCTCCCGAATAATTCCTTTGTAAAGACGGGAATATTGTTCGGAAATCTCGGTCAAGGCTGCTTCTGAGCGTTCCCACAACAGCTCAATGATGGTCAGGTCATTCATAAGGCTCCTTTCCGTGATTTAGACACCGCGCGTTATGTCTTCACCCATATAGTCGATAGATTTTACCGAATATGACGGGGTGAGGAAAAAATTGCTTACTTTAATTATAGCATAGAGTGGAAGGATTTCCAGTCTTTTGCGAAAAATCTCACGGAAAAGAGGATTTTGAGGAGGAGAGACACTGTAAAAACGGGTCATTTTTATTTCAAATTTTTGAAATCATGTGCTATACTGGATATCCGACCATTACTCTGCCTAAATTCAATAGTAAAAAAGGAGAATAGAAACATGAAAATTCAGTATTTCGAGACGATTCCTCCCATTATGCCTCGCACTCAACTGGTAGAAGATAAACCTATCTGTTTGGTGCGCCATCCGGACAGTGAAACGGTTTTGCAGCTTTTGTGTGCATCGACCCATAGAGATTGTAGCTTTGTGCTTGACGAACCAATCGTGCTTCACGTCGGTGTGAAGGCCAATCAAAAAGAGTATGCTGTATGTTACGTTCATACTCCCGCAGAAAAAGAGCAAAGGATTGCGGTTAACTTTTCGCCGTACAGCTTGCATTATTCGTGGGATGATACAGTGGAGTTTTATCAAATGTGCCAAAGCAAAGCAGCGGGTGCCCCCAATTATTTCAGCACTTCTCAGCAAAATTTCGAAGCAGAAGCGTGTGGGGAATCCAAGCAAGTATTGCGAAAACTAAATAATTGCCTGAACGAGTTGAAAACGCGCCTTCGTGATGATCCGCGACCGGTATTTTTGTTCGGTTTCTTCGGAAAATTGGATGAGCAGGTCGATCCTGCTCCGATTCTTCGGCAGTTGGCGATGATAGGAAAACAAGTTTTTGCAGATATTCCTATCAATTATCCGCTTGACCGCCTGCCTTCAGACTGTGTACAAATCTTGTCTGCAACCGATACTTCTCTCAACACATTAACTCCGTCTGATTTCGGTGAATCGGCGGACGACGGCTTTTCGGCTATTTCATGCCCCGTGTGCGGTTGTATGACTTTGGACAATTATTGGATTTGCTCACAATGTCAATGGGAATTTGACGATAAGCCGGAGGATCATGTTTCCTCTTGTAATGGGATGACCCTTCGTGAATACCGAAAGCGCTACAGTAACTCTATGTTGCTGTGGCAGCGGGGGATCCGCAGCTCGGGTGATTCAACCCCATAAGGAGAATTTGTATGTACAAATACTATAATGCGAATCCAAGAGGCATCTCTACCGACGATTGTGTAAAACGTGCGATCTCGGTCGCCGCCGGAATGAATTATAACGATGTGCAACGGATGCTCAATCGACATAAAAAAATAACAGGAGCGCAGAAATTCAACAGTGATCGCAATCCGCATCATTTTGTGGAAACGGTTCTGAGGGCTACGCAATTGGACTTGTCCGCCTTGGGCGGTGCGATGTCTTGCCATACGTTTTGCCAATCGCATCCCAAGGGGAGATATATATTGGATCTGTCGGAGCATTGGAGCTGTGCGATTGACGGTGTAATTTACGACACATGGGATTGCAGCGCACTGCCAATCGTTGCAGTTTATAAAATTACCGCGCCGTTCGACCGCCACATCCTGCGCTATTGCTGTACCGTTCGACAGATTTCCGCCACCGAAGCCGTCGTTTGCATATACGACGGAAACGGAATCTGTGCTAAACGAAGCGTACCCGCCTGGCTGTGTGACGGCTACGTCCGTTGCTTAGAGGATATGGGCTATCCTTATGTGAATTTTTGAATGGAAAGGATACAAGTTATATGTTAAACGTAGAAATTTGTTCGAAAAAAGCGATTTTGGAGCGAATAGCAAGTGGTTTCCCGAGTCACGCCGCAGTGATCAGCTTTAATAGTCCGCCCAATCCTCGCAGAAATGATTATAGTCGCGCATACCCGGATCGGGTGTGTGATCGGGTATTCTACGTTGAAATTCCCGATATTGATATTGAGCTTCTTTCGGAGTATGGGTATACTTACGACAGTTATTTGAATGAAGCTGACAAGCTGGCGCATTTTATCTATGATGCCTACCGAGAGAAGTGCACGATTATCTGTCAGTGCGATTACGGTCAAAGCCGAAGTGCCGCCTGTGCCGCTGCAATCCTGCAGCATTTCGAGGGGCGTGGAATCGATATTTTCGCAGATTATCGGTATTATCCCAATCAGCTGGTGTATCACAAGGTGTTGGATGCACTGGTGAAACTGCAAACCAGCGGTTGACAGAACTGTTATTGTGTGATATAATACTAAAAATCACAAACGGAGGATATTGTTGTGAAGTATTCTGAATTTCAACAAGTCGTTGACACATTGAAGCGCGTCCGTCCGGATTTTGAATCCGAGATTGCTCAGATCGAAGAGAGACGCACCGGCGCAGAAGGTGCCCGAGAGCTGTCTCTGTCCGATCATGTAAAAACAATGGTCTATGCACAGCTGTCCAACAATCGTCCTTGGGAGCCAATCGAGCAGAATCGAAGCAAAATTGACGGCATTTTTCATGATTACGATGTGAGTTTCTTAAAAAACGCAGATCCGAATGCATTGACCATGCAGCTGTTGGCGATCCGATGCGGAAATCGTCAGATTCGCAATCAAATGAACCATTTGGCACATAATATTTCCTGTTTGGAAAAGATTCAACAGGATCACGGCAGTATCGATACTTATTACAGAAATACAGATCCCGTAACGGTCGTCAAAAGCTTGGCGTTGAACGCCGACTCTGCCTCTTACAAGCTGAAATGGATGGGCGTTCCGTTGGTCTGCGAATATCTGAAGGGCGTAGGAGTGGATATTGTCAAGCCCGATACGCTCCTTCGCAGACTGTTAGGACGTTTGGGCTATTCCCGCAAAATCCCCGCCACCGAATGGGAGGCGATCTCTATCTGTCGAGAAATCGGCGCGGAGTACGGTCTGTCTCAGCCTATGGTGGATACCGTGCTGTGGCAGTACTGTGCGGTAGGAAAGGCGGAAATCTGCACTGCAGTCCCCCAATGCACGCAATGCGGTGCCTTCGGATGTCCGTCCAGAAAATAATCTGCAGTCGGTTGGATTTTCATAAAGCACGCACTCTTCTCTGCCGGGAGGAGTGCGTGTTTATTTCATCGACGATTCGATATTCTTCCTCCTTCTTTTTTCTCAAAACCCCTTGAAACTCGGTGGGTTTTGTGCTATACTATAATGAATTATTCTAAAAAGGACTGATCAAATGCTCAAACTGAAAAAACGCATCGCAGAGAGCCTTGCCGCGACCCTCGCCGCAATGACCCCCGAGCCTACCCCCGGCGCGGACGAGCTGGCCACTCTCTTGGAATATCCCCCCGACACCGCAATGGGCGACCTTGCCCTTCCCTGCTTCCGCTTTGCCAAGGTTATGCGCAAAGCTCCCAAAATGATCGCTGAGACTATCGCCGCCACCTTCACCTGCGAAGGCATTTCCGAGGTCAACGCTGTCAACGGCTATCTGAATTTTAAGATCTCCCCCGATTTCTATGCAAAGTCCGTCCTCCCCGAAATTCTCGAGAAGGGTGCAGACTACGGCAAGCTGAACGTCGGTGAAGGGAAGACCGTCGTCCTCGACTACTCCTCCCCCAACATCTGCAAGCCCTTCCACATCGGTCATCTGGGCACCACCGTCATCGGACACTCCATCCGTCTGACCCACGAATTTATGGGCTACAACTGTGTGGGTATCAACTACCTGGGCGACTGGGGCACCCAGTTTGGCAAGCTGATCACCGCCTACCGCAAGTGGGGCTCCAAGGAAGAGGTGGAGAAGGGCGGCATCGACTATCTGGTGGACATCTACGTTCGCTTCCATGCCGAGGCGGAGAACGATCCTACGCTGAACGATCTGGCTCGTTACGAATTCCACAAGATGGAGGAGGGCGACGAGGAAAACATCGCGCTGTGGAATTGGTTTAAGGAAATTTCGTTGGAAGAGTACGAAAAGACCTACAAGCAGCTTGGCATCACCTTTGACTCCTATCTGGGCGAGTCCTTCTATACCGACAAAATGCCCGCGCAGGTACAGAAGCTCCGTGATATGAACCTTCTGAAGATCGACGACGGTGCGTCCATCGTGGATCTGGAGGCCTACAAGCTGCCCCCCTGCCTGATCCTCAAGCGGGACGGCTCCACCCTGTACCCCACCCGTGACATTGCCGCCGCAGTCTACCGCAAGGAGACCTACGACTTCGACAAGTGCATCTACGTCACCGCCAACCAGCAGTCGCTCCACTTTGCACAGTGGTTCAAGGTTGTGGAGCTGATGGGCTACGATTGGCACGACAAGTTAGTGCACGTTCCCTACGGCACCATCAGCGTGGAAGGCGTGAAGCTCTCCACCCGCCACGGCAATATGCTGCTGCTCCGTGACGTTTTCGCCGCCGCCATCGACAAGGTGAGCGAGATCATGACCACCAAGTCCCCCGATCTGCCGAACCGCGACAAGGTTGCAGAGGAAGTGGGCGTGGGCGCGGTGATCTTCTACTACCTCCTGGGCGGCATCGGCAAGGACTCCAGCTTCGTGATGAGCGATGCGCTCTCCTTCGAGGGCAACACCGGACCTTACGTCCAGTACACCTACGCCCGCACCTGCTCCATCCTCGATCGCGCCGGCGAGATCGGCGAGGGTGATGTGAAGCTTACCGCCCCCGAGGAGTGCGAGCTGTTAAAAACGCTCTCCCGTTTCTCCGAGTGCGTGCTCCGCGCGATGAAGGAGTACGAGCCCTCCAACATTACCCGTTATATCCTCGACGTAGCGGCGGCCTTCAACCGCTTCTACCACGAGTGCCCCATCCTCTCGGCAGAGAGCGAGGAGGTCAAGAACACCCGTCTCATGCTCACCAAGGCAACCAACACGGTGCTGGGAAATGCTCTGCCTTTGATCTGCCTCAAGACACCCAGAAAGATTTAAGTTATAACTTGCTTTAACGTCATATCCAATAACAATAAAACTATATGTTACCGTTTTCGTAAGACCCTCTCACCCGCTACGCGGGATGCTCCATGCAGATGCTCCGCAACTGCGACGAAGGGAGAGCCTTGTAGAAAGCCTCTCCCTCCGGGAGAGGTGGCACAGCAGTAAGCCGCAAAGCGGCGT
>CAZFJJ010000052.1:0-10617 GCA_964519075.1 uncultured Lachnospiraceae bacterium | reverse complement strand
GGAGGTCATCGAGTTCGCTCCCCCCGAAGGGCTGGAGGACAATCTGGATCCCACCTACTATCAGCTGGTGGACGCCATCGAGGGCGCCCCCCTGAAGATCACCCCTGAACAAGCCATGCGCTGTATGCTGGTGATGGAAGCCGCCTTCCGCTCCTCCGAGACCGGAGAGGCTGTGAAGGTCAGTATTTGATTTGCTTAGGGGGCTTTTTGAAAAAAGCCCCCTAAGCACCCCCAAAAAACTTTCTAAAAGCACGGCAAATTCTTGCCGTGCGAAGATGAATTTGCTCATTCCTGCCGACGAGCATTCGTCGGCTATCAAAATGTTCTTTGGCCAACTTTCTTTCAAGAAAGTTGGCAGGTGCAGGGCAGAGCCCTGCAATAATCTAATAAAGGAAAATATTATGCCTAAATTCGGAATTTCTATTTATTGCATCTCCCGCAAGATCTGCAGTGGGGAGATCACGCCCATTGAGGCGTACAACAAGCTGTGCGACTGGGGTGCGGAGGGCGTTGAGCTGGTGCCCTTCGGCTTCAACATTGCCGAGCAGCCCGAGCTGATCGATCAGTTCAAGGCGGCGGTAGCGGAGCGGGGTGTTCCCATCACCAACTACTCACTCAACGGCAACTTCCTCTTGATTACTGACGAGCAGTTCGACGCTGAGATCGCCCGTGCCAAGCGGCACATTGATGCGGCGGCAAAGCTGTCGATTCCCACCTTCCGTATGGACAGCGCGGCGTTCCGCCGTCCCATCTCAGAGAACACCATCGAGAACTTCCAGAAGGAGGTTCCCGCCATCGTGAAGGCGTATCAGATCCTCTGCGACTACGCGGCGCAGTACGGCATGACCATCCTGATGGAGAACCACGGCTTCCACGCCAACGGTGCCGATCGGGTGCGTCAGATCGTGAAGATGGTGGATCGGGACAACTTCGGTCATCAGCTGGACGTGGGCAACTACACCTGCGTGGACGACATCCCCGAGATCGCCGTCAAGAAGATGATCCCCTTTGCCAAGACCATCCACATGAAGGACTTCTATATCCGTCCCGAGCACAGAAATCCCGGCGACAGCGACCAGTTTAACTGCGAGAACAGCTGGTTCCGTTCGGTAGGCGGCTCCTACCTGCGCGGCTCCATTCTGGCGCAGGGCGACATTGACATCTGGGACGTGACTCGCACCGTAAAGAACAGCGGCTACGACGGCTATATCTATCTGGAATACGAAGGCATGGAGGAGTGCGAATACGGCACTCGCGTGTCCTTTGCTAATATGAAGCGGATCTGGGATGAGGTCTGATCTTCCACATCGTGAAAACGCTCCCTTGGGGGCGTTTTTGCATTGCGGAAATAAGATAGGCAGAAAAAACGGTTTTGCAATCCCGCCCCGTTTTGTGCAGATTGCATGATTTCGCATGAAAAAATAGGTCAAAATGCCAATTTACAAAATAATCGGATTATGATATAATAGTGTAGAGTCCATAGTGTTGCCTTTTATCACTTTTGGCAATTTACATGGCAACCATAAGGAGGTAATCATTATGAAGCAAACAAGCGGCAAGCCGTCGCTGAAGCGGGCGCTCTTAACGGGAGGAATCCTGACGCTCGGCCTCGGCGTATTGCTTGCGGGTCTGATCTCCTGCAATAACAGCTCTGACGATCAGGCTACTACCACTTCCGGCGGCGAAGGTGATCAGAATCCTGTCACCGTTTCCGGCGGACCGTATTTCTCACCTTCTTCTATCGCATTATCCGAAGACGGTCAGTGGATCTATGTGGGCGGAACGACGGATGAAGCAATTTACCAGTATGCAACTGCAGATCACACGCTGCGGGCAGTATACGAAACCGATTCTCCCGTCAACAGCCTGACCGTGTCCGGCGACAAGATTTACGCCGGTATGGGCAAGCTGGGCGGCAAGTTGGTCGTTCTTTCCTCCGATCTGAAGGAAGAGGGAAGCGTTGTAGTGGGTCATACGCCCAACGACATCGTAGTAAACGGCAATACCGCTTACGTTGCCAACCGTTACTCCTGCACCGTCTCCGTGGTGGATCTGACGACTATGACCGAGACTAAGGAAATTGACGTCAGCCGTGAGCCGATGGCTTTGGAGCTGGTGGGCGATAAAGTATACGTTGCCTGCCACCTGCCGGAGGACAGCGCCGTGGACGACAGCGTCAGCCCCAGAATTTCGGTAATTGACACTCAAAAGAATGAAGCTGTTGATCCGATCGTTCTCTGCAACGGCGCAGCAAACGTGAAGGACATCGTCGCATCTCCCGACGGAAAGACCCTGTACGTTTCGCACAGTATTGCCCGTTATACATATCCCACCACTCAGCTGGACGGCGGCTGGATCTACACCAACGGCATTTCGGTTATTGACGTAGCGTCCAATCAGTCTTCCTATACCTTCCTGCTGGATGACGTTGAGCTGGGCGCGGGTAATCCTTGGGGACTTGCGATCAACGAAAAGGGAAGTACGCTGTACGTTGCCATCTCCGGCTCCGGTGAGCTGATGAAGGTGGATTTAAGCACCCTGTCCAAGCTGGTTTCCCGCGTAGGTACCAGTTCCGGTACGGTCGATTCCAAGGAAGATATCGTCGATTACATTCCTTTCGCTGCCAACTGCAAGAGCAGAGTGGATCTGGGCGGAACGGGCGTGCGTGATATTGCCATTTTGGGTGACGTAGTTTATTGCGCACAGTATTTCAGCGGCGACGTTGCGGTCGTCAGCGTGACCGGCTCCAATATGAAGGTGCTGGGTAGCTTTGCGCCCGGCGCACAGCCCGAAGCGGACGCAGTCCGTTTGGGTGAGTCGCTGTGGTACGACTCCACAATTTGCTATCAGAACTGGCAGTCCTGTGCTTCCTGCCATCCCGACGGACGTGCGGACGGCTTCAACTGGGACAACCTGAACGACGGTCTGGGCGTATCCAAGCAGGCCAAGAGTATGCTCTATACGTTGCGTACTCCCCCCGTGATGGTTACCGGTATCCGCGCAGACGGCGAAACCGCTGTAGCTGCAGGTCTGAAGTATATTTGCTTTAACGCGGATACGGAGGGGATCGTTGAAAATCTCAGCGCATTCATCATGGCGATGCTGCCTGAACAGTCTCCTTATCTGAACGACGACGGTACGCTCACCGAATCCGCCACCCGCGGTAAGGCTCTGTTCGAATCCTACGGCTGCGTGACCTGTCATCCCGCTCCCCTATATACCGATATGCAGTTCCATACCTCCGTCGATCTGGAGAACGAGCCTGCGTGGGAATACCGTGATATGGATACCGCGTCGCTGGTCGAGATCTGGAGAACCTATCCTTGGGGCTACTTCGGCGGTCATACGGATATGGTTGAATACGTAAAGTGGAGCGTGTCCAAGACGGGCAACACCATCTCGGATGCAGATGCGGAGGATCTTGCTAACTTCGTGCTCTCCATCGGTGCCGAGGGTGAGCAGTACGGCGCGATCCAGATCAAGAACAAGGACGGCTCTTACAATAAGCTGAAGGCAGGTCAGAATCTGGTCAGCCTCAGCGTGATCAAGCAGGCGGCGGATGCGCCCGACGCTACCGTTACCTTGACTCTCTACGACAAGGACGGCAAGCAGCTGGATACCGAGTCCAAGGAGATCAAGGAGCTTGCATACGGCACTTATACCACCTTCGACGTGGATATTACCGTTCCCGCAGATCTTGCCAAGGGCGCATATTACGTCGTCAGCTTCAAGAGTGCTGACGGAACCGCACTGGCGACCGATCTGAAAATTATTCTGTATTAAAAGGCGGTGACCGGAACAATGAAAAAGAAAATCGTTATCAGATCCATTCTGGTCGCGCTGGCGACCCTGTTGGCAACCGTGTCTCTGCTCTGCATCGGCACCGGACTGCCTTCTACCGCTGCAAGTGATACCCTGGAATACACCGACGAGCTGGGCGAGCTGATGGAACAGGCCTCCAGCTTCGTGGTGGTCTACCATAAGCAGCTGGGCGGCTCTCACTACGCTTACACCGAGGCTGTCTCCGATCACCTGAACGACGGCAGACAGTGGGGCGGCGAATCGGGCATCGAGGCAAACTGGAATCCCGGTTCCAAGATGACCCTGGTTACCCTGACCCGCGACGGCGATCAGGTCGTGAAGAAAGAGACCCGTATCGAAAACTCCTCGCAAGGCGTTATGCGCGATCCTTGTGTCTCCGAAGACGGCACGAAAATGGTCTTCTCCTGGAAAAAGTCCGCTACCGACGACTATCATCTGTACGAGTATACCTTTGCTACCAAAAAGACCGTACAGCTGACCTTCGGCTCCGGCGTTGCTGACATCGAGCCTGTTTATACCTCCAACGGCAATATCGTCTTCAGCTCTACCCGTGATATTCAGACGGTTGACTGTTGGCATACCGATGTATCTAACCTGTATATGTGCAGCGCTGACGGCAGCAATATCACCCGTCTGGGCTACGATCAGGTTCATACTACTTACCCCACCGCTACCTCCGACGGCCGTATTCTGTACACCCGTTGGGACTACAACGACCGTTCGCAGATGTACGTGCAGGCCTTGTTCCAAATGTTCCCTGACGGCACTCTGCAGACCGAGGTATTCGGTAACAACGCATCCAACCCCACCACCCTGCTTCACACTCGCGAGATTCCCGGCGTTTCCTCCAAGTATGTAGCTATCGTTTCCGGTCATCATACCCATCAGGTCGGTAAGCTGGTCACGATCGATACTACCGTTGACAGAAACGATAAGAGCGCGCTGAAGTACGTTTGGACCGACAGCGCAACCACTGCTCTGCAGAGCTCTTATGACAATGATACCGGCTACTACTACGACGGCAGAGTATTCAAGTACCCCGTTGCCATCAGCGACGACGTGTTCCTGGTATCCACCTGCAAGGACGGCTACTCCGGACGGGAAACTCCCTTCAATATCGAGCTGGTCTACGGCAGAAATCAGAGCCAGGTCATCGTGGAGGGCAGCAGTAACTACCCGGCGAGCCAGGTAGCGCTGGTGAAGACCAACGAAATGTTCAACCGTGCAAGCCTGGTCAACTACAACAGCAACTACGGCACCTACTACGTGGGCAACGTCTACGAGGGCGAGTCCATGGAAGGCGTTGCGGTCGGTACGGTCAAGTATCTGCGCGTTGTTGCGCTGGAATTCCGTTCCTCCGCAATCGGTGCAACCGTCGGCAGAGGCACCGGTACCTCAGACCCCTATTCGCCCATTGCTACGGGTAACGGATCGTGGGACGTGAAAAAGGTCTTGGGTATAGTGGACGTTTACTCAGACGGCTCAGCGATGTTTACGGCGCCATCAGAAACGCCGCTATACTTCCAGCTGTTGGATGAAAACGGTGATATGATCCAAACGATGCGCAGCTGGTCCACGCTTCAGCCCGGCGAGTATTTCTCCTGCGTGGGCTGTCACCTGGACAAGAACTACGCTCCTTCCGTGCAGGGCGGCATCACCGAAGCAATGAAGGCGGGCGTGCAGGAGATCCGTCCCGATCTGTGGATGGAAGCGGTTGAGTCGTATTCGGATCAGGACGCTTACGATGCATCCACCGTTCAGGGCTTTGACTATCTGGAGGTAGTACAGCCTATTCTGGATGCAAACTGCATTACCTGTCACTCTGACTCTGCAGCCTCGTACACCAAGATCAATGCCTCTGCGATGAACGGCGTAGATCTCAGTGCTGCAGATACCGTTATCTCTCAGCGAGACGATTGGAGTTACACTACTACCGCTCCCTCGGGGGCTTGGACGTCATCGTCCTTCGACAGCTCTTCTTGGGACGTTGCCTACGCTCCCTTTGGAAAGATCGGTACCGACCCCGGTATGATCAATACCATTTGGAAGTCCACCGGAAGCATCTGGCTCCGCAAGACGGTCACTCTGACACAGTACGATCTGGAAAAGTGCGCGATCATCATGAATATTGCGTACAACAACAAGATCGAAATTTACATCAACGGCACGAAGGTCTATACCGGCAATACTGCAGTGGCTGATTACACCACGATCGAACTGGATACCGCCGCTCGCAACGCTTGCGTGGTAGGCGAAAATACGATTGCGGTAAAGGTTACTGCCGGCTCCGACGGCCAATTCTTTGATCTGGAGCTCCGTGCGGGCACCGACATGGGTGCGACCACTACGCTGGTTCAGTCTAAGACTTCCTGGAAGGTGAAGATCGCCTCTACCGAAGTGATCACCGGCACCGATTGGACCAAGCTCGGCTATAGCACGGCAGGCTGGAATACCTACTCCGCTCCTTTGGGCAACCGCGCAGGCGGAAACGGTGCATCCGGCTGGGGTAAGGACGGCAACAACTATCTGTGGGCTATCAAGACCTTTACCGTCAGCGATCTGAGTTCGCTCAAGAATGCATCGCTCTATCTGAACACCTTCTACGACGATGACGTGAAGTTCTATCTGAACGGCAATCTGATTTATTCGGACGGAAACTGGAAGGATAGCTACACGGTCATTGCACTGGATGATGCGGCAAAGTATCTGGTCGAGGGCACGAACGTACTGGCAGTCAGCGTACACCAGCACGAGGGCGGCTACGAAATGGACGTTTCTCTGTATGCGCAGACCAGCCTGTCCGGCGGCGGCGGAAGCACTTCTGCCAAGTTCTCGCTGGAAGGCACTCCCGTGATCGGTTACCGTATGCGGAAGTACTTCCCCCTGAGTTATTTGGTGCTGACCGGCTCGAAGACCGACAGCAACAAGCAATGGGTATCCGACGGCAGCAGTTATATCAGCTACATCTCTTCTATGAGTAAGAGTGAGATCCTGCAGCCTGCACGGTACGGCTCCTCTAAGTCGAAGCTGATTACGAAGCTTCGCTCCGGTCACGGTAATCTGACCGAAGCAGAGATTCAGGCAATCGCTTGCTGGATCGACCTGTGTATTCCTTGCTACGGTACCTATTACGTCCGTGATGCATGGGACGGAAACGACGTCCGCGAGTATGAGGAAGAGCTGAACAAGCGCGAGCTTTACGATAAACTGGACGAATACGCGAAGCTTGCCCGTGCGGGTGCTACCGCAGGTACGGGTGAGATCAAGATCGAGTATACCACCGCGAAGAACAAGGAGTATACCGCATCCGGCGAGGGTATGGTGATCCTGTATACCGATATCAAGTATTCTGCTAACGATAAGCTGGTTGTCACTCTCCCCGAGGGTGAGAAGTATCTGGCGCTGAGCCTGAACTCCAGAGTAGGTGAGGCAATCATCTACTGCCCGAACGGGAAGTTCACCTATACCTTCCCCAATACCAGCACGATCTTCCCCAACACGATGGATCCCACTTCCGGTATCAACTACCAAAGCAACACCATCACTGCTCGTCTGGCAACCGCTGAAGAACTGGCCAAGGAGCACAATCTGGCATTGAATCCCTATGATCTGACCGATGCCACCGGCAGTTATCCTCACGCTTCGACCAATAACGTGAACGATAGCAACCTGTATTGGGCTGCCCGTTGCGCAATCGACGGCTTCACTGCCAACGAAGGTCACGGTGAGTATCCTTACCAGTCTTGGGGACCTAACGACAATGTGAAGTCTACCGACTACTTTGCCATTGACTTCGGCAGAGAAGTGACCGTGAACGAATTGGTCGTAGTGATCCGTGCGGACTTCCCCCACGACTCCTACTTCACCGGCTGTACAGTCACCTTCTCGGACGGTACCACGATGCAGATCAATCTGACCAACTCTGCACTGGAGCAGGTCATCGATCTGGGCGGAGTGACCACCACCTCCATCAAGCTTTCGGGCTTTACCGTGGAGACCGACGGTGCTACCACTCCTTACGCGGCACTGACCGAGGTGAAGGTTATGGGCACCGAAGTAAAGAAGTAAGATTTACCAATCCCAAAAGCTCCGACGAAAGTCGGAGCTTTTTGGATGGATGTAGAAGGCTCTGCTTTGAAGTAATACACTCTGAACACAGTGACTCCTTCGACTTGCAGGAAGCCGCAAGGCGAAGGAGCCGTTCGAAAAGACAAGGTTAATAGGTGGCATAAACCGGCGTAGACCGTCGGGCGGAGGAGGAGAACGGAATCGGTTGGAATCAATGGGTTGGGGAAGCTGATTAATGAGAAAACCGCCGTGCATATCACGGCGGTTTGAATATGAGTGGATCATCCGATTTCAGCGGGACCACAGAGTGTGAAGCCTAACTCAAGGAAATTCTTGGCGTCGATGAATCGGGCATTTTTGTTGGAGCATTTGAAGATCAACGCCATCAACTCACGACCGTCCTTTTGGGCTGTTGCGATCAGACAGGCACCTGCGGGGGTGTGGAAGGCGGTCTTGGTACCGATAGCGTACGGGTAGTAGTAATCGGTATCCTCCTGCAGGAGCAAATTGGAGTTCTCCCAGATCTGCGTGCGACCATTAGCGAGGTCGGTGACTTGGTAGCGAGCCATTGCCATCACTTCTGCAAGCAGGGGATGTGATCTTGCCAGCAGAGCGATCTGCAAAACGTCCTCCATCGTAGTGACGTGCGCATCGTCGTGATAGCCGTCAGGTGTGACAAAGTGGGTGCCGCTCAGCCCCAAGGATGCGGCGTAGGCGTTGAGCCCTTCCATAAAGCGTGCGACGGCGGCATTGATGGACAGGGTCTGATCCTGCGCCAACAGTCGACCGCAATGCACGGCAATCGTGTAGGCGGCATCGTTGCCCGAAGGCAGTAGAAGGGCTGCGACCATGTCTTTGCAGGTATATTGCTCACCCTGGCGGATCTTGGCCTTGGAGGAGTCGGAGGGCGCAAGATTGATCTCGCTGCCCACGGTGAAGACGGTAGACTCGTCCACCAGCGTCAGCATGTAGTGGAGCGTGAGCAATTTTGTAGTGGAAGCGGGGTAGATTCGTTGATCGTTGCCTGTGGAGTAGAGGATCCTGCCGTCGGTCACGTCATAAAGCAAGACGTAGGCGGCATTGCGAGATAACTGCGCGTACTGCGCGTCAGCGGGTTCTTCGGTCGCGGGCTCGGTAGTCGTCGCGGGCTCGGTAGTCGTCGTGGGCTCGGTAGTCGGCGTGGGCTCGGTAGTCGGCGTGGGCTCGGTAGTCAGCGCGGGCTCGGTGGTCAGCGCGGGCTCGGTAGTCGGCGTGGGCTCGGTAGTCAGCGCGGGATCGGTAGTCGGCGCGGGCTCGGTAGTCAGCGCGGGATCGGTAGTTACCGGGTCGGATGTCACCGGAGCGGTAGTTGCCGGATCGGTGACGGGGAAAAATACCTGAGTGGTGACCTGGGACGAGCCGACGTCAGAGGTGTCGGGTTCTGTCAGCGGTTTAGTGATCGGCTCGCTCTCGGGGACACGCGCCGTGGTGGATACCGCGATGGTCTGCGTAACCGCGTCGGGAAGACCGTCGGTAGTGACCGTGCTATTAATAGTGGTGACGGCGGTGGTAGACTCGATCGTTACAGACGTGGCAGAATCGTTTGCGCCGCAAAACGGAAGCAGGGCGCAACAAAGCAACAGAGCCGCCAGCGAGGCGGTTAGGCGACTGACTCGGTAAAGTGGGGAAGGGGACTCAGAGGGAAAGCTCATCTATGCCTCCTGTCCGGATCTTGAAATCCGTTAGTTGGTGCAGTGGAAGGCGGCGGAAGTCAGGGGCTCGTTATCGGCAAGGATCTCGATCTTGGCAAAATCCTCAGCAGAGCCGGCGTAATATACATCTGACAGCGAAGGGCAACCCAAAAAGGCGGCATAGCCAATCTGGCTGACGGCAGGTAGATGCACGGTCTTCAGCGAAGTGCAGTTTTCAAAGGTGCGGGCAGGAAGCTTCGAGATGCTTGCGCCCAGACTTGCCTCGGTCAATGCGGTGCAGCCCGCCATTACCTTGTCGCCCATGGAGGTGACGCTGTCGGGAATAGACAGGGCAGTAAGACCGGTGCAGTACAGGAAAGCGTTGTTGCCGATTGTCTTCACCGTATCCGGAAGCGTCAGCGATGTGAGCGAAGTACAGTAGGCGAAGGCTTCTGCACCTATGGAGGTAATTCTGCTATCCATTTGCAGTTCGGTCAAAGCGGAGCAGTGCAAAAACAGGCCGTCAGCAATGGTGTGGACGCCTGCAGGAAGCGTGACCTTCTTCAGCGCAGTGCACCCCTGAAAGGCGTTAGCACCGATCGAGGTGACTTTATCGGGCACGGTGAATTCGGTCAGGGCGGTGCAGCCGCGGAAGGCTTCTGCGCCGATGGAAACGAGATTGCTTGCCTCAAAGGTGGTCAGCTTAGCGCAATCGGAAAAAGCACCGACGCCGATGGAGGTGACAGATGGCGGAAGGATTACGGTGTGGACGTTTTTCAGCGAAGTGAAGCAGTTTGCCGAAATGGAGGTGACCTTCTGATCGTCCAGATAATCGGGAACCTTCAGGATCTCTCCGGAAATGTAATATTGCGTACCGTCGTAGGAGAGAACCCCGTTTTCAATGCTGTAACAGGGGTATCGGGATGAGGTCAGGAAGATGCCGTCCTCGCGGCCGGTCAGCTCCAGACGGATCGACTTGGCGCGGTCGGCAGAGTCCTTGTAGCTGCCCAGCGCCTCGAAGGCATCGATGGCGGCGGTGTATTCGCCGTTCTCCAAA
>CAZFJJ010000051.1:0-10629 GCA_964519075.1 uncultured Lachnospiraceae bacterium | reverse complement strand
GAAGTTTCGGGAGGTGCAGGAACCCTTTTTCAAAAGGGTTCCTGCCGGGTTCCAAGGGCAGAGCCCTTGGCGTTCCTTTATTCGCTCCGCATCTTGATCTCGTTCCAATCCGAGCGGGAGATGAGGACGTTGCGGGGCTTTTGACCGTCGGGCTCGCTGACGATGCCGCAGGCCTGCATACGGTCGATGATCTTGGCTGCTCTGCCGTAGCCCAGGTTCAGTCGGCGCTGGAGGAGGGATGTAGAGATCTTGCCCATTTCCAGAGCAACCTCCACCGCGTCGTTGAACTTGGGATCGATCTCGCCGTCGTCGCCGTCACCGCTCGCGGACAGGTCGGCAGAGCCGGACTTCTTCTTCTGTCCGCACTGTTCTGCGTTTTTGTCGATCTCCTCCATGATGGTGGAGCTGTACTCGCCCTCGCCTGCCTGGGCGCGGATGAAGTCGCAGACTGCTTCGACTTCCTTGTCCGAGACGAAGGAGCCCTGTACGCGGATAGGCTTCATCGCACCTACGGGAGCGTAGAGCATATCGCCTCGGCCGATCAGCTTTTCTGCACCTGCCACGTCAATGATGGTACGGGAGTCTACGTTGGAGGCTACCGTAAAAGCGATACGGGAGGGGATGTTGGCCTTGATTAGACCGGTGATCACGTCTACCGAAGGACGCTGAGTGCCGATGATCAGGTGCATACCCGCGGCGCGCGCCTTCTGTGCCAGACGGCAGATCGACTCTTCCACGTCGTCGGGGGCGGTCATCATCAGGTCGGCAAGCTCGTCGATGATGATGATAATGTGGGGCAAAAATTCCTTCTGCGGGTCGTTGGCGGTGATTTGGTTGTAGCCCTTGATGTCGCGCACGCCCACTTCCTCGATCAGCTCGAAGCGGCGCTCCATCTCTCCCACCGCCCAGGACAGGGAGCCTGCCGCCTTCTTGGGCAGGTTCACGACCGGCACCAGCAGGTGGGGGAGCTTGTTGTAGACGTTCAGCTCTACCTTCTTGGGGTCGATCAGGATGAGTTTGACTTCTTCGGGAGAAGCCTTGTAGAGCAGAGAAACGATTAGCGAGTTGATGCAGACCGATTTACCCATACCGGTAGCACCTGCAATCAGCAGGTGAGGCATTTTGGCAATATCCAGATAGATGGGTGCGCCTGCCACGTCCATGCCCAGCGCGCAGGTGACCTTGCTCTTGGAGCTTTCGAAGGAGGGGTTTTCCAGCAGCTCCCGCAGATAGACGGTAGCGGCGGATTTGTTGGGCACTTCGATGCCCACGGCGGCCTTGCCGGGGATGGGTGCTTCGATTCGGACGCCTGAGGTCTCCAGATTCAGGGCAATATCGTCCACCAGATTGGCGATGGCGCGCACGCGCACGCCCTCTTTGGGTGCCAGCTCGTAGCGGGTGATGGTGGGGCCGTGGGAGATGTTCACGACCTCCGTGGGAACGCGGAAGGATTTCAGCACCGAAACCAGCTTCTCGGCGTTGCGGCGAAGCTCCTCGCTGCTGTCCTCGGCGCGTTGATTGACGTTTTGGGAAAGCAGGGAGATGGGCGGGAAGCGATAGATGGGCTTGGACTCTTCCACGGCGTAGTCGGGCAGTGTGTCTTCCGCAATCGGCTCGCGGGTGGCGTCCAGCAGGAAGGAGGCGATCTCCTCTTCCTCGGGGGTGAGCAGCTCGGGGGTGCCGTCTGATTCGTCGGGATCCTCCCAAGGGGCGCGATCCTCGTCGGACAGATCCAGCTCGGCGGCGTTGTGTGCGCCGGTAACGCGAGTGCGCTGATCTGCCATCTGACGGCCGAGACGGTCGGCTGCCTCGTCGTTGTCGGGTGAAACGTAGATGTCGCCCAGACTCAAATGAGCAGAGGCTTCGGAGGAGGATGCGGTCGAATAGACCGGCTCGATCACCTCTCCGGTGGCGGTGTTGATCACCATCGGATCGCCCATAGGCTTGATTACCTCGACCGGCTTCATTTCAACCGCAGGAACCTCCATCGTAGGCTCGGGTTCGGGGGCGGGAGGCTCGTCCTCCACGCCGAAGACCTTGCGGCGGGGCTTTTCGGTAGGCAAAGCAGCTGTCGCAACGGCTGTTGCCGTCGATTCTTCTTTAGGCTCTGTGCGTTTCTTTTTCTTTTGAATGGGAGCAGCTTCCTCTTCGGGCTCGTCCTCTTCCTCGGGGCGGGACGCCATGTACGCGCGGATGTTCGCGGCAAGTTTGCGGAAGAAGCGGGAGATCATGGAGGGAGTGACCTCGATCAGCAGGAGGACGTTTGCCAGCAAGCAGGGAACCAGGATGAACCAAGCGGCTTTTTTCATCAGCATATGAAGCAGTCCGCCTAACGCTCCGCCCAAAACGCCGCCACCTCTGCCGTTGATGCCGTCCCGCCACAGCGTAGAAATTCCGATAGAGGCGGGATTGCCGGAGCTCTGCACCCAAAGCTGGAATGCGGTTGCGATCAACAGTATAAAAACGAGTACTGACACGGCCTTTAAGAGAAACGTGTTTTGCCGCAGCGATCTGTTACGGAAAATTACCAGATACAGTAGGGCGAAAGGGAATAGATAAGCGGTGGGACCCAAGAGTCCGAAAAACAGACAGCAGAAGCCGTAGCCTACGGGGCCCGCGTTGCCGTCGGTGCCTGCCGACATATCGGTGAAGTAGAGGAAAACGAAGGAGAGGATCGCTCCGATCAGAAGCGCAAAAAAGACGATCAGATTGCTCAGATTGTCGGGATCCGACCGCTTAGCCTCATCGACGGCGGTCTGCGGCTCGGGCTCGCGGGTGCGTCGGATCAGCTGCTCCTGTTGGGGCTCGGCTTTTTTGCGGGTGGGGGTAGTTTTTTTTGATTTTTTCTTTTGATTAGCCATTTACGTGTCCTTTCATTCCTTGTCTTCAATGGGTGAGTCCCCAAATCACGGCAAAGAGACCTGCGGCGAAGCAGTAATAGGAGAAAATTCTGAAATTGGATTTTTTGGAGAGATAGCTCAGCAGCTTCATGGCACCGACACCCACCAGCGCGGCGACCAGCGCGCCCGCAAGATAGATCAGCAGCTGACGGCTGCCCTCGTTTGCGGCGGTTCGGAAAAATTCAGGAAGCTTCAGTACGCAGGCGCCCAGGATTGCGGGGATGGAGAGGATGAAGGAGAATTTTACCGCTAAGGGGCGCTCAAACCCCTGCGTCAGTCCGCCGGTAATGGTGGAGCCTGAGCGGGAGAGCCCGGGCAGGGTGGCCAGCAGCTGACACAGTCCCACCACCAGCGCGTTGCGGGGCTTGACCTCGCCCAGCGTCTTGTTTCCCTTTGCCATTCTGTCCGAGAAGAAAAGGAGAAGCGCGTTGAAGAGTAGGATAACGCCCACAATTATAATGTAGGAAGAAAGCGCGGAAATATAGCCCTCGATCAGCGCGGCGGGGATCAGCGGCAGGGTGGCGATCAGCACTAAAATGACGAAGCGCTCGTTTTCGCTGTAGGTGGAAAATTTGAAATTTCCCCGAAAAAGCTTGCCGCAGAGGGTGAAAAAGGAGCAGATCAGCTGGGCAATATCCCGCCAATAGACGAAGAAGACAGCGATTAGTGTGCCCAGATGGAGCAGGACGTTGAAGGATACGTTGGCATCGGGGTCGCCTGTTCCGAAGACGCTTTGAAAGATTGCCAAATGCCCCGAGGAAGAGATAGGCAGAAACTCCGCCAGTCCCTGCACGATTCCGTAAAATATCGATTCCCAAATAGTCATGGCAGTCCTCCCGATTTTTTGAAAAATGATGCCTTATAGAATATGTTACCATAAATATGTGAAGATTACAAGCCAAATTCTCGGATATTTGAAAATTTTTTTCGAACAAACCGTTGTTTGAGCGTTCTGAGGAAAGCGACGAAGTTTTCGCCGTGAATTCCCACGGTAAATTCCACTGTGGAATTTACCGTGGGAATTCACTCGCTCGAAAAAATTTCAAAAATTTGAAAAAAAGGGTTGACTTTTCCGTGTTTTTGTGGTAGAATGCATTCGTATGGGCTTGAAATGCGCCGATTAATCGGGATGTCCAAAGCAGCCCGCGGGCGCACGGCCAGCTTTGTGTATTTTGACGAATCTTGTTTGAACGTAGATTTTATAGTCTGTTTACCGTGATGAAAGGAGAAAAAACGTGAAAAGATTACTGATCTTACCTATTGTGTCTTTGCTGGGCGCGGCAGGATTTTGCACCGGAATGTTTTCCACTGCCGATGATGCCGATCCTGTTTCCTATGCGATTACCGACAACGTTTCTCTTTCTGAACAAGAGCAATATGATGACGTTCTCGTCTTTGCTTCCACCGATGCACCAGCGGTCACTCCCGCAACTACGGAGCCTGTTACCGAGCCCGTTACCGAGCCCGTTACCGAACCCGATGTCGAGGTTGATATCGGTATTCAGGGCGGTCACATTCTCGTTACGACTCCCGGATATCTGAGTGGCACCGTTCTGGAGCCCGAGGTTGAAGGGCCGGAGGTAACTACTGTACCGGCAACTACTACTGCTACTCCCGTAACCACTACGAAAGCGGTTACTACGACTAAAACGACAACTACTGCTGCCCCCGTAACTACGACCGTTCCTGCGGTAAGCACTCCGACGCCCGAATCCGCTAGCTTGAGTAAGCTCTTGTCCGTTGCAATCGGCGAGATCGGCGTAAAAGAAAAGGCCTATAATAACGTAAAATACAATACGTGGTATTATGGAAGAACCGTATCTGCTTCCAGTAAAAGCAGTACCGCTTACGCTTGGTGCGGCGTGTTTATCGCTTGGTGTGCCAACCAAGCGGGCGTCTCCACCTCGGTGATCCCGGTAAGCGCCAGCGCCGATTATTATTACAGCTGGTTCAAGAGCCGCGGACAGTATTTCAAGTATTCTGCAGATACTCCTCAGCCCGGCGATCTGATCTTCATTGACTGGGATAAGCGCCACGGCTCCATCGACCACGTTGGTATCGTCGTTTCGGTGGAAAACGGCATCGTGACCACCGTGGAGGGTAACTACTCCGACAAGGTTTCCTGCAATACATATGCGCTGAACAGCGGTTTTATCGTAGGATACGCCAGACCCAATTACAATTGAATATAACGCATCCCTCGCTCTTTCGAGCGAGGGATTTTTGGGCTCTAAAAAACCGAGGCGGCGAAAAATCGCCGCCTTTATGGATCTTTCTTGAAAGAGTGTGGAGAAACTTATTTCAAGAAGCTTCTCCACGAATCCTCAAAACGCCCAGGTGCCGTTTTCGAAGATGGGCAGGGTCTTGCCGTCCTCGCAGGTAGCGACAATGGACAGATCGGCAGTGCCGATCATGAAGTCCACGTGGATCATGGATTCGTTCACGCCCATGTCGTGCAGTTCCTGATTGGTGTACTTGTCGAAGTCTGCGATGCAGTTGGTGAAGCCTGCGCCCAGCGCCAGATGGCAGCAAGCGTTCTCGTCAAACAGGGTATTGTAGAACAGAATGCCGGTCTCGTTGACAGGGCTGTTGAAGGGAACCAGCGCTACCTCGCCCAGATATGCTGCACCCTCGTCCATGGAAATCATCTCGGCAAGCAGCGCCTCGCCCTTTTCGGCTTTCACCTCAACAGCCTTACCGCCCTCAAAGCGAACCGAGAAGTTCTCGATCAGCTCGCCCTTGTAGGACAGGGGCTTGGAGGAGTACACGATGCCCTCGGCCTCGCCCTTCATGGGAGAGGTGAAGATCTCTTCGGAGGGGATGTTGGGGTTGTAGAATACGCCGCCTAGGGTGTATTCGCCGCCGCCCATGAAGATGCCCTGCTTGTTGAGCCCTACGGTGAAGTCGGTGCCGTTGGATGCGGTGTAATGCAGAGACTTGATCTTGAGGCTATTTAAGTAGTCGTAACGCGCCTTCAGATCGGCGTTGTGCTGATTCCAGTTCTCGATGGGATCGCCCTCAGCGGCGCGGGAGGTTCGGAGGATGGCATCCCACAGCTTCTTCATGCCCTGGGAAACGGTCAGCTCGGGGAATACCTTCTTTGCCCACTTCTTGCCGGGGACGGCTGCGATGCACCACTGATAGCGGTTGTCCATCTTCTCGCGGTAGGGCTTGACGATGGGGTAGATGGCGCGGGAAGCCTGCGCCTGCTTCTTCTGATTGATGCCCTTCATGCCGTCGGGATCCTTGGACTCCAGATAGATGGATACGGGCAGAGTTTCGGCGCGGTGTGCCAGCTTGGCGATCTCCCAATCCTCCATCTTGGACATGGTCTTCAGGGAGCGATGGCGGTTGTGGAGCTTGGATACGGGCTGATGAGTCCAATCCACCACGACTTTGGAAGCACCTGCGCGGTAGCATTCCTCTACCACCATGGTTACGAACTCAGGCTGATCCAGCTCGGCAACTACGTTGACCTGCTGACCCTTCTGTACGTTACCGCCGCACCGTGCGATCAGGCGGGCGTATTGTCTCAGTTGTGTTTTCGTCATAATTTTTCTCACTTTCTCGAGGGCATCGGCAGCGATGCCCGCAAATATTCAACGATACCGCTATTATAGCACAAAGGCGGCGATTTGTCAAGGATTTATACGTTATCCGCGTGATAGATATAAATGGGAAGGGGCAGCCAAGAGCGTACCACGGGGGAAAGTGCGCTCTTTTCGGGCGCGTCGTCGATGAAGAAGGCGCGCATGGCAGCCGGATGGGAGAGGTTGGCGTCGGCAGGCGCGTCGGTTGCTTCTACCCTGGGGACGCCGCCTGAAACGGCGATCTTCAGCCGCTCGGTCTTCGCAAATCCTTCGATCTCCACTACCGTTTCGCCGTCCAAAAGGGGCTCATAGGTTGCCTTCAGACGAAGAAGCAGAGAGAGCATCTTCTCATAGTTCAGAATATTGAAGCAGAGCTCCGGCTCGGTACGGGAGGTCTCGGCGTAGGGGAAGATGGCCTCGGCGATCTCGCGGTCGTGATAGGGGATCTGATAGCGCAGACTCCAGAAGCGTTTCGACAGGAGGAAGAGCATATCGGGGATGTACTTCGGACTAGCGATGCACTCCCATACGTCGGAACCTTTCACGATCACCCAGCCAACCGGCTTGTCTTCGTCAAAGAAGCCGATGGGCTCGGACTGCCAGGAGATCAGAATATCGTAGAGCATCTCTCTCGGGCGGGTACAATGGAAGGGACGGGCGTGCCAGATGGCGGAGAGCTGATCCAGCGCAGGATCGTCTCTATGAATAGTACGCATCGTAAGGGCAGGCTCGTACCCCTCGGGGATCACGTAGGAGAGCGTTTTTGCCGTCACCTCGTAGCCGCGGGCGGTGCCGCATTTGACGAAGCCGAAGTGATTGTAGCGATGGCGTCTGCCCGACAGTACGGAGAAAGCCACGCCTTCCCGAACCATCTCGTCCAGCGCGGCGTACATACACTCCTTCATGTAGCCTTTGGAGCGGTCGCGGGGGTGGACCGCCACGTTACCGATGCCGCGCACGGGGAGCTTTTCGCCTAAAATGGAGTATTCGATGGGGAATGATCCCACGCAGGCCGCCAGTCGGTCGCCCTCTTTGACGAAAAAGGTGTCCTCGGCGGTGTTGGTGCCTTCTTTGAACAGCTTGGGCAGAAGCTTCAGAAAAGAGCGATCCGCTCCGTTGAAGCCAAAAACGTAGTTTGCGAAGTCAATGTAATCTTCGCGGTCGATTTTGCCTTTGAAAACCATATGTATATCCTCCATCTGCCGACGAACGCCGTAATCGGTTCGTCGGCACAGAATGCTTGAACTTTAGCAGGAAGCAGACTCTTTCTTTTGCATCTTCCGCTTCTTGCGGGCGTGGCAGGCGCACACGCAGGGGATCATTGCCAGCAGAGCGACGGCACCGATCACGCAAAGGGGAAGGGTTACGCTCCCCTCCTTGCACATAGTGCCGCCCAGCGGGGTCTTATCCCGGGCGCTTTTCTGCACGGTGACACGGGTGCGGTATTCCCAGCACAGAGCGGGAGTCTTATCCCAACAAAATTTGCATAGCTTGTCCATTCGGGGGTCATCCTTTCGATCACTCGCCCCTCGTCGAGCCGCGACAAAGGGGCTCGATGGTTATAGTATATCAAAACGGATGCCTTTATGCAAGAGACTTGACAAAAAAATCTGTTTCTGTTACAATAAAAAGGAAGAAAGACGAAAGGGGCGCATCCTATGGTAACAATGCAAAGTGAGATCACCGTCCTGCCAGGCGTGGGGAGCGGCAGAGCCAAGGCGCTGGCAATGCTGGACATCTATACCGTGGAGGATCTGCTCCTCCATTTCCCTCGCGCGTATCAGAATCGCGGAGATACGCAGACTATTATGGAAGCCGCTCGAAGCGGCGTAAAATGCGCTATGATCTTGACCGTGGGCAGTGAGCCTCGGTCGGTACAGCTGAAAAATCGCAAAACGCTGACCACCTTCACCCTCTTCGACGACACCGGAAGAATCACCTCGCTTTGGTTCAACCAGACCTTTATCCGGCAGGTGTTTCACGTCGGCTCCACCTTCCGCTTCTGGGGCAAGGTGACCCGCGGCAATCGCGGTTTTGAGATCTCCTCCCCCGAGTTTGAGCCGGTGAATCGACTCCGCCCGCTGCCTGCGCTGTTCCCCATTTATCCGTTGACTGCGGGCATCAATCAGAAGTTTTTGCAGAATTTAGTGAGAATAGCGATCGCATCCTTGGATGAGAAGCCGAAAGAATTGATTCCCGAGTCTATACGGGAAAAAGAAGGGTTAACCACCCGTTTGGAAGCGTTTGAGGCAATTCACTCTCCCGACTCATTTACAGAGTTGGCAAAAGCAAGAAAGTATTTCATTTTCGAGGAATTGTACGAATTTGCCCTGGGCATCGCGGGCGCAAAGCGGGAGCGCCGCCGACTGGTGGCACCCAAGCTCGACTCCACCGCAGAGATGCGGGCGCGCTTTCGGAAAAATCTCCCCTTCACCCTCACCTCCGGGCAGGAGGAGGCGATTGCCGACGTGGAACGGGATTTTGCATCGGGACTTGCTATGCGCCGCCTTATCTCGGGTGACGTGGGAAGCGGTAAGACGGTCTGCGCCGCCGCCGCGGTCTACGTCGCCGCCGAAAACGGCTATCGCTCGGCTTTGATGGCACCGACGGAAATTCTTGCAAGGCAGCACTATGCCGATTTAACCAAGCTGTTTGAGCCGTTGGGCATTCGTGTGGGATTGCTGGTAGGCTCGCTCACCGCCGCCGCCAAGCGGAAGGTCAAGACCGCCGCCGCTATGGGCGAGATCGATCTGCTGGTGGGCACTCATGCGCTTCTTTCGGAAGGCGTAGAGCTGCCAAAATGCGGGCTGATCATCACCGACGAGCAGCATCGCTTTGGCATCGCCCAGCGGAACGCTCTTGCGGGCATATCCAAGGGGACGGTGCACAATCTGGTTATGAGCGCGACCCCTATCCCCCGCACGCTGGCGCTGGTACTCTACGGCGATCTGGACGTTTCCTCTATCCGCACCATGCCTCCCGGACGAAAGAAGGTCTCTACCTTCCTGGTGGACGACACCTACCGCACTCGCATGGAGGGATTCATCGTAAAGCAGGCAGCGGAGGGACATCAGACCTACATCGTCTGTCCTGCCATTGAGGCGCGGGATGAGGAGGACGAGGGCGCATTGGTGGGCATCGACGGTCACAAGGTGGACAAAACGCCTCTCCACAACGCTGTGGAATACGCCGAAAGCCTGGCCGCTCGCCACCCCGAACTGAAGATCGGCGTCCTTCACGGCAAGATGAAGGGCACGGACAAGGACAAGATCATGGCGCGCTACGCCGCAGGAGAGGTGCAGGTGCTGGTCTCCACTACCGTCATTGAGGTAGGAATTAACGTCCCCGCCTCCACTTTGATGATCGTGGAGAATGCCGAGCGCTTCGGCCTCTCCCAGCTCCACCAGCTCCGCGGACGGGTTGGACGTGGAGACGCGAAATCCTGGTGCATCCTCGTCAGCGATACCAAGAGCGAGGACGCCAAGGCGCGGCTGAATGCCCTTTGCGACACCGCCGACGGCTACGAGATCGCCGAGTTTGACTTAAAACAGCGTGGCCCCGGCGACTTCTTCCCTCCCGTGGGAGAGGGCGCACCCTCGGGTCGCCAGCACGGACAGCTCCGCTTCAGACTGGCATCCCTCTGCGACGATATGAACCTCCTGCAAGCCGCATTTGCTGCAGCGGAGGAGACGCTGGCAGGGGAGTGCTGAACTCGTTGTTCTAGTCGTAGGGCGGGGGCTTGCTCCCGCCGGCGAACAAGTTTTATCTAACGTACTTTTTTCGACTGACGGTCGAGGACGCCCGTCCCTACAAGTATGCAATAGTTTACGAGCGGCGGGAGCAAGCCCCCGCCCTACGTCGTTTGGGGCAAAATCCCTCTTCGCAACCACCGGTTGCGGAATTTCCAAGGCGAATTGGTGGAAAAATCCACTTACTTGCGGTAAAATGAAGGCACCAAATCAAATTCGGAGGATCATTTATGAACATTGGATCAACTATTTACAAACTCCGCACCGCAAAGAATCTATCCCAAGAGGAGCTTGCCGAGCTTTTTTTGAAAGTTCTTGGAGGTCAAGGAACCTTCTTTCAAGAAGGTTCCTTGAAAAATCCCCGTAGTTTCCATTGCCTCGTCCCGTCGG
>CAZFJJ010000050.1:0-10732 GCA_964519075.1 uncultured Lachnospiraceae bacterium | reverse complement strand
CTGCCGGATGCGTCAAAGGGGGAGACGCGCACCAGGCGGTGAACGCCGTTCTCGCTCTTGAGATAGCCGTAGGCGTTGATACCCTCGATCATGATGGTGGCACTCTTGATGCCTGCTTCTTCGCCGTCCAGCCAATCCAGCAGCTTCACGTTGAAGCCGTGACGCTCGCCCCAACGGGTATACATACGGTAGAGCATCTGCGCCCAATCCTGCGCCTCGGTTCCGCCTGCGCCGGGATGGAAAGAAACGATGGCGTTGAGCGAGTCGTACTCACCGGTCAGCAGTGCGGCCAGACGCTCTTCCTCGGCGGTTTTCTCCACCTCGTTGACGCCTGCGACAACCTCTTCGGTGAAGGATTCGTCATTCTCTTCGATGGCAAGCTCTGCCAGCGACAGCGTGTCCTCCAGCAGATTGTTCAGCTTTTCGTATCGCTCCACCTTGTCCTTGAGCTGCTTAAGCTCCTGCAGGATCTTGCTGGAACGCTGCTGATCGCCCCAGAAGTTGGGATCGTAAGTCAGCTGCTCCAGCTCGGCGATCTTCTCGTTGGCTTCGTCGATCCGCAGAGCCTGTGCCAGCTCGGCAAGATCCTTGCGCATGCCGCGCAGCTTGATTTTTGCTTCTTCTAACTGTATGATCAAAAGTAAATCCTCCGTTTTTCTCTGATTGTCATTTATTTAACCGACGATATTCCACTCGATCGGAATATTGCCGAAATAAAGAGTTTCCACATTCGGGCAAAGCGACTTTACCCATTTTTCAAGCTTCGACAGGACGGGTGCCTCAGTATAATAATGCCCCGCTTCAATGAGCTGGAGCCCCAGATCTGCCGCATCGATCATGCTGTTATAGGAAAGTGTGCCTGTGAGGTAGAGATCGACCCCTGCCGCGATCGCGTTCGGGATGAAATCTTTGCCGTCTCCACCGACAACTGCCACTCTACATACCTTTTTGCCGAGATCGACCACCTGCATAGCAGGCGTACCAAGCACCGCTCTTGCGCGGTCGGCAAATTCATGTACACTCATTTCATCCACCGTACCGATGCGTCCAATATCGGGTGTCTCATCGTCACCAAACACCTGAAGCTCGCTAAGTCCCAATGTTTCGGCAAGAACGTCATTGACGCCTCCCTCCATGCGGTCCAATCGTGTGTGGAATGAGAAAACAGCAATGCCCGCTTTCACCAGACGAAGGAGCCTATCCCCTGTCAAGCTGTCGCAGTTCAGCGCTTTGATCGGTCTGAAAACCAGGGGATGGTGGGATATAATCACATCGACGCCCTTTTCGATGGCATATGCGATCGCCCCGTCTGTCACATCAAGGGAAAAGAGCACACGCTTCACTTCCCTGTCGGGATCGGGACAGCACATGAGCCCATCGTTATCCCATTCGCAGGAGAGCGAGGAGGGAATGAGTGAATCAAATTTCTGATATAAGGTTTTAACCGTCATGAGAACTCCTTTCCACAGCCTTCAGCCGTTCTGTGAGGCTTGCTACCAAGCGATTCAGCAGAGGAGCTTCCCTGCCTGCCTTGGCAAGTCCGTCCACCTGCTTCTGGAGAGATTGGATCTGCTTTTGGATCCATTCGCCCAAGAGTACATCCGAACTGAAACCTATGTAGCTGTCCACTTCTGAAATTGTATAGGGCTCGCCTGTGTAGGATGCAGCGATTACCACATAAAGCTTTTCCCGTTCCTTGGCAAATCGCTCCTCTTCGATGGCAAAGCCGTTTGCGGCAAGCCACATGCGCAGTTCGCGCGCCGAAGTCATGGGCTGTAGGATCAGACGAATCTGCGAATCGCGGACAAACTCTGCCGCCTCCAAAATAGATGCAATCAGCTCACCGCCCATTCCGCAAATGAGGATATCGGTGGGCGCAAAGGCCTCGATCCCCACAAGTCCCGGGGTCAGGCGGAGTGCGATCCGATCGGTCAACCCGAAGCGGCGGACATTCGCCTCTGCGCGGGCGAGCGGTCCCTCATTAATGTCCGAAGCAACGGCGCGGATCGCCGTGCCTGCCGAGACGAGATAGATGGGCAGATAAGCGTGATCGGTGCCCACGTCTGCAACAACCGCACCCTCGCGGACGAAGGAGGCGGCGGTCAGAAGCCGCGGGGTCATCTCAGAGCGCAAAGGCAGGCGAACCGAGCGGTCCGCCTGTTTGTCAAGCATTGCTTTCTTTGGATTCAAGGTACTTGTTCAGCTTTTCAACCAGCTCGTCGGCGTCGGTGCCGTGTACCATGCAGGCATCCTCGATGCTCTCGCCGCGAGAAGCGGGACAGCCCAGGCAATGCATTCCGATTTCGAAGAAAAATACGGCAGTTTCGATATCGTAATCGAGAACGTCACCGATGATGGATTCTTTGGTAATTTTCATAGTGATCTACTTCCTTTCACTTTGGTAACGAAGATATTGTATCATATTTCGGTGATTCTGTCAATCCGCGTGAGAAAATATTTTTCAAATGTTCACAGATTTTTGCCGGTTTGCGTTTGTTTTGCGCTTCCCTACTTGCAATTTGGTCGATTTTGTGCTAAACTATCAGTAACAAATAATGGAGGCATACCTATGAGTTGTATTTTTTGCATGATCGTTGACGGTGCGATTCCGTCTAAAAAGGCTTACGAGGATGAGGAGATTCTGGCGTTCCACGATATCAATCCCCAGGCGCCCGTGCACGTTCTGGTGATCCCCAAGATCCACATTCCTTCGGTGGACGGCGTGACCGCCGAAAACAGCGCCGTTGTGGCACGCATTTTCGAGAAGATCCCCGAGATCGCCGCTGCTGCCGGGCTGACAAACGGCTACCGCGTGATCTCCAACTGCGGTCCCGATGCTTGCCAGAGCGTTCCTCACCTGCACTTCCACATTCTCGGTGGCGGACAGCTTTCCGAAAAGATGGCGTAAAGAAGATCGATTGGTTATACGAATAGCGTCATTATCCATTGTAGAGCGGGGGCTTGCTCCCGCCGCAAAACAAAATATTAAACCGCAGCACCGAACAATGTGCTGCGGTTTAATATTTTATATAATAATTCTACTTTATACTCAATTCCTCACCGTACAACATTTTGTATTCTGTGCAAATCAAAATCTCTGTTTCTACTGAATACGGAATCAAGATATACGGTTTTTTCTTTCGGTTATACGCATTCTCGACATCGCCTTTCGATATAGACTTTCGAAGGCACAGTACAATATACGGACGTCTAACAGTAAGCGTTTTTATGCTAAAAATAGCAACATTTGTTTGGAACGCCTTTTTGATTTGACTTAAGCGCACCCGTTTGATCACTCCAAACGGACAGTAAACAGTAATGGATCCATCGGCAATAGTATACCATTGCACGTTTTTAATGGAATCCAATAGCATAACTATGGAACTCAAAAATTAAGTTCCTGAAGTGATGGCAGCCCAGAAATAGAGATCTATCTCTCAACTTTCAGATACCATCACGATAAAGATGATCAAGGATAAAGAAAATCCTGCTATCCAAAATAACAAATCCAATATTGAATATTTAATATTGGTTTTCATAATGATTTCCCCTTTCAGAAATGTTATATCTTCATATAACCTCACACCTACAAAAAGTAGCGGCGGGAGCAAGCCCCCGCCCTACGATGGAATCATTATGTAGCGAACTAGATCAGAGTTCTTCTTTACGCCAGATACATCTTCTCAATCACAACGGGCTCCAGGGGCTTGTCGGAGAAGTTGGTGCGGACACGAGCAACGCGGTCTACTACATCCATGCCTTCAACCACCTTACCGAAGGCGGCGTACTGACCGTCCAGATAAGCGCAGTCTACGTGGCAAATGAAGAACTGGGAGGATGCGCTGTTGGGGTTTTGAGAGCGCGCCATGGAGATAACGCCTGGGCCGTGATGGAGGGTGTTGTTCACGCCGTTGAGCTGGAACTCGCCCTTGATACGCTCCTGGCTCGGATCGCCGTAACCGGTGCCGGTAGGGTCTCCGCCCTGGATCATAAAGCCCTGAATAATGCGATGAAAGGTCAGACCGTCGTAAAAGCCTGCCTGTACCAACTTTTCAAAATGGGCAACCGTGATGGGTGCCTGCGTGGAATCCAGCTCGATCTTCACCGTGCCGAAATCCTTGATTTCCATAATTACCATGATAATACTATCCTTTCGTTACTCCGCAATACGGATGGAGACGATCACAACGTCGGTCAGAGGACGCTCGTATGCGTCGGTCTCCACAGCAGCAATGGCATCTACCACGTCCATTCCGTCGGTGACGACGCCAAAGGTGGTGTAATATCCGTCGAGTAAATCGTTATCTGCCAGATTAATGTAGAACTGAGAGGTTGCGCTGTCGTAATCGCTGGCCAGTCGTGCCATTGCCAGCACACCGCGGTCGTTGCCCAGGGGATTCTCTACGCCGTTGGCGGAAAACTCTCCCTTGATGGTCTCCTGACCGTCCACGCCCATACCGGTTCCGGCTGGGTCGCCGCCCTGGATCACGAAACCGGGATCCACGCGGTGGATCGTCAGACCGTCGTAGAAGCCGTCCTTGATGAGCGAAACGATCTGCGCTACGGTGAGAGGCGCAACTCCGGGATAAAGATCGGCCTTGATCGTACCGAAATCGGCAACCTCAATCACGATATGCACGGGGTCAGCATATGGATCGGCAACGGTCTCGTCCACGGGTGCGGACTCGGTCGTCACAGCAGTAGTCAAAGATGCAGTTCCTGCTCCATCTATTACGCGGATGGATTCAATGACTACGTCGGTAAGCGGTTTAGCACTGGAATTCGTCGCAACACCGGAAATGGCATCCACCACGTCCATGCCGTCCGTAACCATACCGAAGGTGGCGTATTGACCGTCCAAATCTGAATTGTCTACTGTGTTGATGAAAAACTGCGAGGTCGCGCTGTTATAATCGTTGCTACGGCGCGCCATCGCCAGTACACCGCGGGTATTCTTCAGCGGATTTTCAACGCCATTGTCGGAAAACTCTCCTTGAATGGTCTCCTGTCCCGCGGCACCCATACCGGTGCCGGTGGGGTCGCCACCCTGAATCATAAAGTCAGCGATGACCCGATGGAAAATCAGACCGTCGTAGAATTTTTCCTCAACCAACGAGAGAAAATGCGACACGGTAATCGGTGCGATCTTGGGATACAGCTCCGCTTGGATCGTGCCAAAATCCTTCACCACGATGGCAATGTGAACGGTATCGCCCAGCGATTCGGGATCAATTTCAGACCCCTCGTCACAGCCGACGAGGAGTCCGAAGCATATAATCGAAAGCAGGATAATGCTAAGAAATTTTTTCATTACTGGAGAATATCGGGGTCGTAGATAAAGTCCTGCAGCATGATGTTCAGATTGCCGTTGAGCATTCTCAGATCGTCCAGGAATGCCTTTTCGTCTACGTCCTTTACGAACTCGACCACGAAGGTCAGATCGAACATAGTGCCGAAGTTGGTGGATTTTACCTTGGTAAGCTTGTAATATCTGGTGTACTTAGCCATTACCTCGTCGAAAACGCCCTTGTAATTCAGGCTTTCGGGGATGGTGACCTTCAGCTGCATCTTAGGTGCACGGGGAGATGCGTAGCCGACAAAGTGCAGGAGAAGCAGAACCGCAGCCAAAATAGCGGTAAAGATTACAGCCAGCTCAATATAACCCTGGCCGCAGGAAAGGCCGATTGCCAAGGTCGAGAAAATGTAAGCCAAATCTTTGGGATTTCCCTGCGTGCTTCTGAAGCGAATGATAGAAAACGCGCCCGCAACGCCGAGAGCAGCGCCCCAACTGGAGGCAACCATCATAATAATCGTAGCAACGATTGCGGGGAGCAGGATCATCGTAATAGACAGACCCTTGGAATAGTTCTCTTTACGGTAGGTAAAGAGATACACCAAACTCATAATCAGACCGCAAGCGATAGCGGTACCGATTACCTGCAAAAAGGTTGTGAGCATAAATTCAGTGCCGAGAATACTGGAAATAATCATTTTTTAATCCTCCGTAGATAACGCTGTAATTTGACTTTTATCATCCGTAATACGATATTCGTATTCCTTACCGTATTTCGAGAAACTGGAATTGAAGATGTGATGGGAAGACAGATATCGGGCAAGCCACATAGGCATCGCCATAGGAATCTTGATCTCCATTAGATACTTATCCTCCGGCAGCAGCTGCTCGCCGTCGGTACCGTACTCAAAGGTAGGATTTTCCCGTCTGGTACGGATATTGCGGTCAAAGGTAATTCGAAGCTCCGGATCTTCCTTGCCAAACATTGCGATCCGATCGTACGCAATAAAGGTTGCAGGAGCCAGCCCGGGATAGCGCTCGAACATCTTGGCGATCTCCTTGGCAACCTGCACGTTGATATAGGAAGGATCCTTCAATTGCTCCGGCGGTTGATGAGTACGCATCAAGTGAAGTGCTTCCCCGTAACGCATGACCACTCGCCGCTTGGTCACGCAGCCTTCAAATTTTTGCTTGATCTCAAAAAAGACCTTTGAATCCTCGTCCTTCGGCGGAAAATACGAGCGCAGACGCAACTTTTCTTTGTAAAGCGGCTTGTCTGTGGATCTGCCGATCAGCACATTGTCGGGGGTATCAAAATAGATATTCAACAGACTGTAGACCTGTTCGTTGACACAGTACTTGTCAAAGGTCATATAGTCCTGCAGAAAATCCATGATCTCACGATACTGCTGTCGATTCAAAAGGAACTTTTTCTCATAGCGCTTAAATACCGAAATCGGCAACCGCTATCACCCCTGTTTCGATTTACATTCTTTTTACATTGTACAATCCAAATGTGAACTTGTCGTGAATATCAGTAGAAAAGAATAAGAAATTTTGTAACATTTGCAAAAAACAATCTGCAGGGCAGTTCAGCAGTGATCGGCGAATATTTTACCAAACAAACAGCAAATCGTCATTGGCATACGCTTCTTCAATAGAGATCACGGGGTATTGACTGCCTCCTTCGGGGGCGATTACCGTTACCGAATCGGGCAGATCTACCGTAAGAGTCAATTCCAGCGTTCCATTTACGGCAAACTTTACGCCGCTTTGGATCACGGTGATCCGCATCGGAAGACTCAGATAGATCTCATTCACGCCACCGTCTGTTTCGATCACCACCGCAACCTCCATGGCGTCAAAGCTCTCGGGGCTGACCGCATTGCCGATGGCGCCGTCCGAGTCGATAACAGACATCATCAGATCCGCGTCGATGCCTTTAGCAAGGATCACGCAGTTCCCCTCTGCATCCATGCCGGCAACTTTGCAATCGGCGGTGGCGATCAGCTCCGTAAGCTTGGACAGATCGTTCAGAGATCGGTCTGCTCCCGACAGCGCAAAGTCAGAAAACTGCTCGGAGGTCATCTGAACTCTGTAATTGTCCGTACCGGTCTGCTTGCCGTTTTCGGTAGTTGTACTCGTATTATACATCCAACCGCCGATATAAACCTGTTCGGTTTCGGAGCATTTGCCCTTGTCGGTGGTCACTTGGCTGTACAGCACAGTGCCGGAAACACCTGCCAAATAGGACAGCTGCAGATCGTAACGGGAGACGCCCAGCAGCAGCGTAACGATCCCTTTATCCAGCACCGCCCATCCTTCTGCCTTCACCGAGCGGCGCGCGGCAGTCTCGAAGGGTGCGGTAGCGTCGTCCATCAACCGGGAAATCGTCCGGTCGGCGTAATCGCCTGCAAGCCCGGAGACCAGCGGATAGCGCAACGCCACGTCTGCCAGCACTGCCGGAATCTGCACCGCATCGGGGAGGGGCGTATCGGTAGTAACGGGAGCGGTGGACGTGACGGGCAAGTCATCGGTCATCGGCGCGGTAGTCGTCGGCGAGCTGCCATCGGTGGTGACGGGCGCAGTAGCCGTTCCCGTCGGTTGATCGTCGTCTGCCGTCACGTCCGCTCCCGTGGGAACCGACGGCCGGGAACCAGCGGTCGTCAGTGAAGGCTCAGCCGTTTGATTAGTGCAGCCGGTCAGCAGCAACAGGGCTACCAGTACCGTTGATAGGATCTTATTTTTCAATTCAATTCTCCTCTCCGTCCGTATAGTCATAATAAAGCTTTCACGCAATTACATGATCGAATGATGACGATCGGGCGAGTCCTCTGCTCGGCGTTCGCCAGGCTTATTCCGTCTCGAAATGACGCACAGACAGTTCTCCCGTGCCGTAGCCGTCCAGATCGGCTTTTTTGATGGCGACGAAGATGCGGTGGCGCAGACCCTTGTTCTCTCGCTCCAACGAGGCAAGCAGTTGCTTGTACTTCTCACGGTCGGTATGCTTATCCTCGGGACAAAGACTTTTCTGCACGGGAAGTGCGGCATTACGCGTATAATATGCGATGTCCTTTTCGGGCGTCAGAACGAATGGACGGATCATGGTCAGATCCTTGCGGGACAGATACGTGACCGGAGCGAAGGTACCTAACCTGCCTTCGTTGAAAAGATTCATCATAAAGGTCTCCACTACGTCGTCGAAATGGTGCCCCAGCGCGATCTTGTTGCAGCCGTACAGCTTGGCGTTGTCGTGGAGGATGCCGCGGCGCATCTTGGCGCAGAGAGCGCAGGGATTGGACTCCTTCCGCTGCTCGAAGATGATCTGAGCCAGCGTAGTGCGGATCAGGTGGAATTCCACGCCCAGCTTGTCGCAGTAATCTGCGATGGGGGTAAAATCTCCACCCGCAAAGCCCATATCCACGGTGAGCGCCACCAGTTCGAAGCGTTTCGGATAGAAGAGCTGCAGATTTCGCATCACGGCAAGCAGGGCAAGGGAATCCTTCCCTCCCGACACGCCTACTGCGATGCGGTCGCCTTCTTCGATCATGTGATAATCGTCCACCGCGCGACGCGCGTGGGAGAGCAGTCGTCGAATATTTCCAAATTCCATAGAATTCCTTTCACCTCTTTTCCGTGGTAACATAAGATGATAGAAAACTGCCGTTTTCATTGGATCGGCGGAAAAGAGGTATTATGGCTATCAAAATTTACATTGATCAGGGGCATAACCCCAACAATCCCAACGCCGGTGCGGAGGGGAGCGGTTTCAGAGAGCAGGATCTGACCTACGAGATCGGTCGACAGACCGCCGCTTTGCTGGAAGCAGACCCGAATTTCGAGGTGCGACTCTCTCGTCCCACGTCCGAAACGGTGCTGGGGACCACCAACGCGGAAAGTCTTGCCGCGCGGGTGCAAGACGCGAACGCTTGGGGCGCAAACTATTTCATCAGCCTCCACGCCAACGCATCCACCATTCCCACGGCTACGGGAACCGAGGGCTACGTGTACAGCCTCGCAAGTCCCGCAGAGCCGCTGGCCGAGTCCATCGTGCAGGGCATCAGCGAAACGACAGGCATTCCCGATCGGGGCGTGTTCGCGCGACCGAGCCTGTACGTGCTCCGTCGGACGGCAATGCCCGCGACGCTGATCGAGATGGGATTCATCACCACCCAATCGGAGGCCGAGCTGATGGCCTATTCGCCGCAGCTGTTTGCACAAGGGATCTATCAGGGGATCCGTCGGTTCTTCGGACTTTAAGCGTTTGCGTTCTCTTCTGCATCCAGAAGGGCTCGGGCGGCAGAGAGAATGCCGATCTTGCCGCTCTCGTAGGTCAGACCGCCTTGGAAGTAAACGGTGTAGGGCGGGCGGATGGGACCGTCTGCGGACAGCTCAATAGAAGCGCCCGAAACGAAGGTGCCCGCCGCCATGATCACCTGATCGGTATAACCGGGCATCGCCCAAGGCAGGGGGGTGACATAGGAATCTACGGGACTTCCCTGCTGAATACCTAAGCAGAAAGCACACATCCGCGCTTCGCTACCAAGACGGACGGCTTGAATGATGTCGTGACGGAGATCTTTATAGGAGGGCTCTACGTCGAAGCCCAATTTTTCAAAAATATACGCCGAGAAAAGGGCGGTCTTGACCGCCTGCGCGGTGGTGTGGGGCGCGTAGAAGAAGCCTTTGTAGAGGTTGCGGTTCTGGTTGAGGGTCGCACCCACCTCAGTACCGCATCCCACGGAGGTGAGACGGTAGGAGGCAAGCTCCACGGCTCGAGCGGTACCTGCGATGTAGCCACCGCTCTCCGCCATTCCGCCGCCGGGGTTCTTGATCAGCGAGCCGATAATGAGATCGGCACCTACTGCGGCAGGTTCCTTGTCCTCCACAAATTCGCCGTAGCAGTTATCGACTACAACGTAAGTCTCGGGAGAGCGCGCCTTCACATAGGCGACGATCTCGCCGATCTCGTCTACGGAAAGGGTACGGCGGTTCATATAGCCTTTGGAGCGCTGGATGAATGCCACTTTGACTTGGGGAGAGAGCGCCTTGCCGATAGAATCGAAGTCCACCGTGCCGTCCTCCAGCAGGTCGATCTGCTGATACTCTACGCCGAAGTCCTTCAGCGAGCCGTTGCCCGGCTCGCCCACGATGCCGATGACCTCCTCAAGGGTATCGTAGGGCTTGCCTGTCACCGACAGGAGAATATCGCCGGGACGGAGCAGTCCGAACAGACCGATGGTCAGGGCTTGCGTACCGTTGACGATGTTGTGACGCACGAACGCCGCCTCTGCGCCGAACACGCGGGCGTAGATCTTGTCCAGCGTTTCACGACCGAGGTCGTCGTAGCCGTAGCCGGTGGTGGCGGCAAAGCATGCCTCGGACACGCGGTATTCCGCAAATGCGTCCATGACGCGGGCGGTATTGGCAAAGGCGATG
>CAZFJJ010000049.1:0-10756 GCA_964519075.1 uncultured Lachnospiraceae bacterium | reverse complement strand
ACGGTGACACCCGCCCAGTTGCCGACTTTTTCACTTCTGCCGGTCAGAGCATTGTACATCGTGGTCTTACCGGAGTTAGGGTTACCGGTCAGAGCGATTCTCATAAAGGGGTTCCTCCTTAAATATAATAAACTTTATAATAAATTCATTTGAATTATTAACGATCATCAGAAGTTAGACTTGACTAACCGCCAGGGAAATAAAAAACAATCCGCAGACTGTTCTTTATTCAGATCAGGATCGCCTCTGCGAGCTGATTATCGATGTTGTAGCGTGCATCCTTGATCGAAACCACGCATCCGCCCTTCAGATGGGACACCACGGTAATGGTCTCTCCGCTGTAACAGCCAAGAGAGAACAGAAAAGCGTTCAACTCTTCGTCGTCGGTGTCGATCTGACGGATGACGTATTCGGTTCCCGGAACGGCATCTTTCAGAGTCATAACAACCTCCGCGTGCATCAATGATCGGTTAGCACTCACTAACCGTGTCTATTATATAGCATCTCTTCCCTTTTGTCAATAGGTTTTGGGAAAGTTTTTGATATTTTTACAATGAAAAAAGAACGTTTCCGTCCTTTTTTCATCTTATGTTATTTAGTACAGCATATAACGGGCAAGCTCGGTTCGGTTTCCGACGCAGAGTTTTTCGTATATCATCGAAATGTGATGCTTTATCATCCGCTCGGACATTTCCATATGCAGCGCGATCTCTTTTACTGCCCAACCACGATTGTACAGCGTAGCGATGGTATACTCCGTCAGTGTCAGGCCGTCGACGATGTTGTGACCGGCAAAACTGCGATGCGCTTTTTTCCAGAAGACTCCAAACCGCTTGGCAATGTTGAGTAGCTCCTTGTATTGCTCGGGGTGTTGTCGCTTGAGGCAGATCTCAGGCAGCCCTAACATCAGCATATGATGCTCGCCGATCACCTCAATGCCGCCGTCCGGCCACACCGTTGACCATAGCTTTTGAAAGCATCGCTTTGCTTCCTCGATTCTCCGCAAGCACATCAGATCAATGCAAAGCATCGTCATCAAATAATTGACGGCCAGCGGGTAACGGTCGCCGCCTATGGCCAGCGCAGCTTCAACCATTCCGCGCGAGAACTCATACTCATGACGCAGATACCGAACGTAGGACAGAATGTAGCAACCAAACAGTTGCAGTGCGTGAGGCAAGCGATGCAACGTCTGCACGAGAGGGGCAACCTGGATATTGGGTTCGCGCATCAATACTGCGGCGGACGTACCAAACAGAATCGCGATTGCACGAATCGCCGGATCATCCGTGTCCGCAAGCACGGACTTGGTTCGCTGACGTATAGCTTCCAAGCCCTTTCGGACACCGTCCATGTCTCCTAAGCTCAGCATGGAAAAGCCGTACATCAGATTCGCCGGAAGCGCCAGATTTGGATCATCGTGCTGCAGATACGGCTCGGCTTCTTGGGCGGAAAGCTCACATTGACCGCTGAAGTAGTAATATTCCCCCAAGGCGATCGAACGATCGTCCTCGTCCTCTATCGCCATTGCCGCCTCTCGGGCGTGTCCCGGTTCAAAAGGAGTATTCAGCAAAGGAAAAGGGACGTGATTCCGTCGCGGAGCAGCCACGGGCATCTTCGCTTCCGACCGAACGGGTGCGTCGGACACTTGGGCATCCACCGGGATCAGCCATGCACGCCCCAGTTGCTTGGCTCCGGGCAATTTTCCGCTCTTCGCCCATTTTTGGATCGCGCGAACGGTCACGCCCAAACGCTCTGCCGCTTTTGCCGCCGATTCGAATTCCATCTCCCTCACCTCGCTTCTTTCGTATAACATACATTGTAAACCTTCCGCTCTGACATTTCAACCCCTAATTGTTAATTTTTCAAAAATCAACGATTAATCGCCAAAGCACCCGACGATTACTCGTCGGGTGCTTGGATTACGGAGTCTCAGTCATCTCCGCGGGGTTATGTTTAGTCCTCTGCGTGGAGCTTCTTTCTGCGACGGGTACCCATGGTCAGGATCGCGCCGCAGCTGACTGCCAGCAGACCCATCCACAGCATCAGGTTGTCACCGGTTTGAGGAACTTCGTCGAAATCGTAAACATTTTCGAATGCTGCTACCACTGCGTCGGTGTCCTCACCGTTAACGGTAAGGCTTGCAACCAGCATGTTGGTGCTCTCGTCCAATGAGATCGTTACGGTAACGGTGTAGACAGCCTCGCTGTAGGTCATACCCTCGACAGCGCCCTTGACCTCGTACAGCTCGTAGGTGTAGGTCTTGCCGACATCGTCCTCGGTAAAGGTCAGGGTGACGGTAGCTTTGCCCAGTGCGTCGGTGATCAGCGAGATGGGATCTCCGCCTGCCGGATCCTGCAACAGGAACTCAAAGCCTTCGGGCGTCATAGTGATATTGCCCAGGTTCTGCACGGTCTTCTCGACCTTCACGTCTACGGTAACGTCAGCAGGCTTGGGCGTGTAGGTGTTGACGAACGCCACTTCGGGCTCTGCGTCGGTGCTGCCGGCCTTGCAGATCACGGTCTCGGCAACCTTCAGACTGCCCTCGCCGTTGTCCACGACGGTGACGGTGATCTGATAAACGGTGGCATCGTAGGTCATCCGATCCAAATCGCCCGTTTTTTCCACGATAATGAAACGGTAAGTGCCTGCGGCCTCCACAGTCACGTCTGCAAAGCTGAAGCTGCCGTCTGCCGCGTTGGTGGCGATGAGCGCCTCGCCTACAGCCTCAAAGCTTTCGTTTGCAGCGTAGAGGCTGAAGGTGAACTCGCCCTCGGTAAGAGCTCTGCCTACCAGGATCTTCTTGCCGCTCAGAGTGATGGCGGTATCCTTTGCGGTGTAGTCGTTGGTGAAGGTAATCGCTTCAACCGACTCGCCATCGCGGACGATGCTCTCGACTGCGGCGATCAGATCGCCCTCGCCGTTATCGGTCACGGTAACGGTCACGCGGTAAACGGTGGAGTCGTAGGTCACACCGCCCAGCTCGCCTGCCTGCTCGATGACAGCGTAGTAGTAGGTGCCTGCCGCATCATAGGTCAGCTTGGTGAATGCAAAGCTGCCGTTGGCTGCGTTGGATACAGTCTCCAGAGCAGTCAGCCCGGTAATCGAGAAGCCGGAGTCGGTCGCGAACAGCGAGAAGCTGAACTCGCCTGCCTTCAGGTCACGACCGGTAAGGGTTTTGGTACCGCTCAACGAAACGTCCGCGTCCTCGGCTTCGTATGCGTTAACGAACACGATGGGAGCGGTGGTTCCTTCGCTGTTTGTGATGATGGTGCGTGCAACCAGCGTGCCGTCTCCGTTATCGCTGACGATGACTGTGATGCAGTAAACGGTGGAGTCGTAAGTCACACCGCCCAGCTCGCCTGCCTGCTCGATGACTGCGTAGTAGTAGGTGCCTGCACGGTCGAAGGTGAAGGGTGCGAACTTGAAGCTGCCGTCCGCGCCGTTCTGCTTGATCTCGATGGCGGTCAGACCGTCGATTGCGAAGTCCGCACCGGTCTGATACAGCTCGAAGCTGAATTCGCCCTTTGCCAGATCTCTGCCGGTGAGCGTCTTGGTGCCCGAAATTTCAGCGGTAGCACTCTCGGCGGTGTACTCGTTGACAAAGCGGATCGCATCGGCTGCCGTACCAGCCGCGTCAGATAGCGCGGTGGTAGCGACGAGCTGACCATTGCCGTTATCTCTTACGGTAACGGTAACGTGGTAGATCGCATCGTCGTACGCCACACCGCCCAGCTCGCCTGCCTGCTCGATGACTGCGTAGTAGTAGGTGCCTGCCGCATCATAGGTCAGCTTGGTGAATGCAAAGCTGCCGTTGGCTGCGTTGGATACAGTCTCCAGAGCAGTCAGCCCGGTAATCGAGAAGCCGGAGTCGGTCGCGAACAGCGAGAAGCTGAACTCGCCTGCCTTCAGGTCACGACCGGTAAGGGTTTTGGTACCGCTCAACGAAACGTCCGCGTCCTCGGCTTCGTATGCGTTAACGAACACGATGGGAGCGGTGGTTCCTTCGCTGTTTGTGATGATGGTGCGTGCAACCAGCGTGCCGTCTCCGTTATCGCTGACGATGACTGTGATGCAGTAAACGGTGGAGTCGTAAGTCACACCGCCCAGCTCGCCTGCCTGCTCGATGACTGCGTAGTAGTAGGTGCCTGCACGGTCGAAGGTGAAGGGTGCGAACTTGAAGCTGCCGTCCGCGCCGTTCTGCTTGATCTCGATGGCGGTCAGACCGTCGATTGCGAAGTCCGCACCGGTCTGATACAGCTCGAAGCTGAATTCGCCCTTTGCCAGATCTCTGCCGGTCAGAACCTTGTTGCCTTCCACGGTAACGGTAGTGCCGGACAGATCGTAGGTGTTGGTGAAGGTTGCAGAGTAGGTAGTGCCAGCGCCCTCAGGCACGGTGCCGTCAGTGGTTGCAGAGTAAACGACCGCGCCGATGGTGCCGTCCAGATTATCCACTACGGTCACTTCAATGACGTAGACCGTGTCGGTGTAGGTCATGCCGGGGAGATCGCCGGGGATCTCCTTCAGAATGTAGGTGTAGGTATTGCCGCAGTCGGGCGCGTTGTAGACCAGCTTGATCTGCGCACTGCCGTCTGCCGCGGTGAATACGGTTTCGCCCATCAGAGTGTCGCCCTCAAAGAGGCCAAACTCGAATCCCGCAAGGGAGATCTCTGCGCCGTTCAGGCTTTCCACAACCTTGTCGACCAAAACGGTGATGCCTGCGGAGCCTGTGGGAGCGTAGCTGTTGGTAAAGGAGGTGTCGACGTTCCAAACCAGCCCCCCGTCGTCATAGACTACGGTTGCCGAGCCGGGTGAGTTCACTTCCGTGATCTCCAGCATACCGTCCATATCCGAATCGGTAACGACTACGTTGAAATAGCGGGGATTGGTGTCGTAAGATATACCGCCGATGGCTGCGTTTGCGTCGTAAACCTCAACGATACGGTAATGGTAGATACCGGTCTGGGTATAGGTTTCGGTGCGCAGGATGGCAGTGAAATCGAAAGTGGGATCCGCTCTCGTTACGGTCTGCGCTGTACCGATCCTGTTCCAGGTAACGGCAGAGCGATCGTAACGCTGGAGCTCAAAGGTGAAGACGTCGCTGTCCAGCCAATCTCTTCCCACCAGTTCCTTAGTGCCCCGAACGGTCACATTGACGGGATCCACCTTTTCGGGATCATAGGTATTGACGAACGCCAGCACTGCGTTGGTTGCCGCGGATACGGACGCACTCAACTGAGTCTCTTTAGCGGTAAAGCCGTCGGGAAGATTGATCTCGCGTACGGTGACGATGTCGGTTTCGGTCAGGTCGTTCAGACGGATGGACTGACCTGCGTGCAGCTTCACGGTCGCCATACCGAAGTCGTCGGTGACGATCGTAGAGCCGGTAGCGGTGTGATACGTCTTGTTCGCCCGAGGATTGCCTTCTGCGTCCGTAATAGTGATCTCAAACTCGAAGCTCAGATTTGCGGGAATCTCGTAGGAGCTGCCCAAAGGATGCTCCACCGTCTTGGACAGAATGACGTTACCGCTGGATTTTACGGTATTTTCGAATATAACCTCGACAAGAGCGTTCTGCTCCACCTCCACGGTTGTAGCGTTGTCGCTGTCCGCCGCGACGCCGTTGATGGTCTTGACCTTGTAGTCGCCCGAAATATCCTCGGCGACTGTGTAGCTACACGCATCCACGCCGACGATATAGACCGACTCGCCCGCCTTCAGCAGGATGCCGTCGGAAATGCCGTTCCGGAAGGTCACCAGTCCCTGGGTCTGCGAGCCGTCTGCGCTTTCGTATACTGCAAGATAGATGCCGTCGGTCACGTCCTCACTCTCCACGTAGAAGGTGAAGACCGCATCCGCATCGGTAACAGTGTCGTCCACGATCTTGGAGATGACGATGCCGGTGGCAGGGCTGACGGTGAGCTTACCATTGTTGCCCAGGATGGTATCTGCATAGTAGTAGGAGTCGTCACCGTCGGACAGATCAGTGTCGATGTGCTGTTCGATGCCCAGGCAGAATGCGTGCGGCAGAGTGCCGGTCTCGTTGGCGGACTTGCTCTCCTCGATGTCGGCGGTGGTACGGCGAACGGTACCCATAGGAACGTACCAGCTGCCGTCCTCGCTTTGCAGAGCGGCTGCCTGCGCCTGTGCGGTTACTGCCTCGTACTCGGTCTTCAGAACCGCCGCGCCGGTTTCGGCATCGGTAATCTCGAAGATGTTGACCTGCCGGTAGAAGCCGTCGCCTTCGGGAGCCGCAGTGCCGATGTACTTGATGTACTCACTGCCTACCAGCTGATAAATGGTGGTGTTTTCGTTATAATAGTATCTCTCGTTTTCCTCGGAGGGCTCAAAGAAGGCGACGGTGTTGATGGCCTCGGAGGGCATCAGCGACTCGTCGTCGTGGGCTTCCTGGCTCCACGCATTGGTATAGAAGGTGTAGGTGCCGTCTTCGTTTCGGTGTGCATCGCCCAGCTTTTCTGCGATATTCAGAACGGTCAGATCGGAACGCAGCCCAACCTCGAATACCAGACGGATGGGATCGGCATCGTCGATCTCGATGGTAATATCACCGGGATCGTCCAGGCTTTCGCCGGTCAGGGATACGTTGTAGGTGACCACGGGGATCAGCGATGCGGGGATCTTCCAGATCACCTCGCTGTGTCCGGTCGCGATCTCGGTATGCACCTGAATGGAAACGTACATCATATCGCTCTGACGGTAGCCATCCTCGACCTCGCCCAGCATACCGTAGGACTTGTTGACGTAAGCTGCGCCGTCGGGAGCATCCTCAGCAGCATGGGAAGCATCCCAGAAGCCCAGATACGTTCCGTTTGCATCGGCATACCAACCGATGTAGTTAGAAAATTGAGCAGGGGCGGTATCGGTTGCGGGAGTGTAAGAAAGCTGACCGTACTCGTAGGCCATAACGATCAGCGCACGCGCCTCCGCTACCTGCTTTTCATAAGTATCGTACTTTTCGATCCGATTAATGCCCAGACGCTGAACCACTGCCCATACCATTTCGTCGCCCAGATCGTTAGGGCTGTCAACGGTGCCCAGTAAGCCGCCGCCTTCCCGGAAATTCTGAGCCAACTGCTCTCCGGAGAAGAGCGTGTCACCCAGCACGATACCCTTGATCGACTTCACTTCCATATAATCGCCAATGTCGTCGATAAACTGGATATATCCGTCGGCGGTAGTGGTAGTGCCGACCAAGGTAGGATAATACAGCGACTGAATAATGATCTGCTGGATAATGGTTTTGAATACAGCCTCCAGATCGGATGTGGAAGAAGCGGTAAAGTACTGGTCTACGTAATACTGTTCGGTAGCGTAATCGTTGCGCGCAACCGAGCGGGTGTTATTATCCTGATTGGACAGCACCAGATACTCGTCATCCTTCAGCGCTAGGTAAGCTTCCCAGTCGGAGTTGATTCCTGTGGTGGACTTCTCGGGATTCAGCACGCTGACCGCAACCGCGTCACTTCCCACGCCAAAGCCCAGCGTGTAGAAGAGCGCGTTATTGTCGTAATGCTCCTCAATCTTCGCCTTAGCATAGGATGCAGTCAGCTGAGTCAGGAAGCCCATGGTATCGTTGGTGGAAGAACCGTTACCGATATTGGAGCTGCCAAAGCTGGTATTCCCCCACCGATCGGTAGTGCCTGCAAAGTCGTCGGTGGCAACGGTGGGAGCGCCGTCGCTCATCAGAACCATGATGGGCATACGCTTGGTGCCTGCCTGGAAGCCCTCACCCTCGATGGTGATATCCTCCACCGCCAGCAACTCTTCCATTGCCTGCCAGATACCGTTCTGAATGTAGGTGCCGCCCTCAACCGTCTTGGAGGACTGCGCCACCGCAGCGCCGCTTTGGTTCGTGACACCGCTGTTCACCGTAACCTTTTCGGTAGTCGTGGTAATCGTTTGCAGGCCGCCGCCACCGGGACCGCCGTTGGGGCCGCCGGTCGTTTGGGTGGTAGTCGTTACGGTATTAACCAGATATGTATCGGTGCTGTGGCTGTATCTGCCCAAAGGAAGCAGAACGGTGGCCGTTGCGGTAGTTGCCGCCTGATCGCTGGTCGAATTGCCCGAATAGAGCACCACGCCCACGCGGTTGTAGCGGTTAGTGGCCTGCAGCTCCTTGATCGCTGCATTGGCGGCGGCGACCAGCTCGTCCACTGCATCGTTGTTGTCGTCGTTCATGGAGCCGGAAACGTCCAGAACCAGCATGGTATCGGTGGGGATATGGGAATAGCCCACGATACTCTTATTGGACGCAATCGCAGACAGAGCAACCAAAAAGTTGTTGTTGGGATCGTCCATGGTGATCAGCCCGTTAAAGGCGGATGCATCGGTGAAGACCGATTTGTCGGTCCAGATGCCGCCCGCATTCGCGGTGCTGAGTACATGAGAGCCGAAATACTGCTTCCAGTTATCCATCGTAGACGGATCTGCCACGCGGCTCTGCGTGGTAGGCGCGATCGAGGACAGACCCAGTACGGGCACTGCCACGATCAGCATTGCGATTGCCAGAAAACCGGCCAATACTCTATGTCTGAGCTTGATCTTCTGTTTCATTGTTCATCATCCTTTCGTTTCGCATATCGCGTGCAGGTTTCGTGTTTCGGCGCATCTGATCGTTTATACAAATTCCGATCAAATCGCCGGGGCGTTCTTTCAAATAGAAGCTACAGGAACCGCAATCCAGGCACGGTGTCGTCGGGTTAAATTGATTGACTCCGTAGCTGCAGGCATCCTGCATCGTATTTACCCAAGGTCGCCCTTGGGGCGTATAACGCGGCGTCTCTTCAAAATCCGGATAATCACCGAAATGAATTCCGAGCACCTCGTCGTATCGGTATATCACTTCAAGCTCGTCTCCGTCAAAGCTAAAGCGCCGCACCTTAAAGCTCGACACACGATCGCCTCCTTGCATCTCTCGTTGTATATATTATAGCACAAACCATTGCGTTTGTGAATGTACGTTTGGAAGAAAAATCGTGCAAATTTACTTTTGTGAAAATAGATAATTGGATGATTTTTAGCCCATTTCCATGGAAACTCCCGAAATTTTAATGGATTTTTCCAATCCGTTCGTTTTTGCGAACACCCGCCGATCTGCCCAACGACACGGAGAAGGATGCCGTCCGAACGCTCGGTCATCCTAAAAACAAAACCGCCTGCGATCGCAGACGGTTCGATTATTGACAGATCGGTTATACAAGTGCAGTCTTCTTCAGGATCAGTCGGCTGCAGACGCCCAGTCCGAAGGCGAACGTCGCTCCGCCCGCAAGGCAGAGGAGCACGTGGACGGGCGTAGAGGTTAGGGGAGTGATCATGGAGACCGTCATAAAGAGCAGCATTCCCGCACCCAGCGCACCGCAGATGGCAAGCCACGCTCTCTGCTTGGCCGCCACGCTGACGATCACGAAGATCGATACGAATACCAACATCAGGAGGATCTTCGCCAGCATACACCAAATCAGATTGGCTACGGTCAGTCCGCCCACCAATGCGAAGGATAGCCCCGAAACGGCACCGCCTACCAACGCGCCTACGAAGTAGGCGACCAGCATCAGCGCACCGCAAACCAAGCCCGCCAGCGTTTTGGAGACCACGTAGCTTCCCTTCTTGGCGCGAACGGTGAAGAGATTTTTCGAAAATCCACTTCGAAAATCGTCCGAGATGAACAGACAGATAAAAACCGCCACCAACATAAACATCATATTGATGTTGCACATGGCCATCAAGTCCATACCGCCCATGGCAGTGTCGCCCTCGGTCACGGGGACGGTCTCGTCGGAGGGGAGCGTGCCAATGGATTCCCACACGCTCTCGGGACCTTCCAGTACAGTCACCTCGCCGGTTCGGGGATCTACCGATTCGCTGCCGTCCATCACGGTCAGCATCACCGTCATAACCACGGGGATCAGGAGCGCGCAGGCGATCAGGACGTAGAACAGTCGGGACTTAAACATTCTCCGAAAGTCCACCTTCAGCATGGTGCGAAGGCTGTCGCCAAAGCTTGTTTTTTTAAATTTCAAAGCGCTTTCCACCTTAGTTTCCCTCCTTCATCAGATCGATGTAGTATTCTTCCAAACCGATCTTGTCGGTTTGGAGCTCGGTCACGCAGATCCCACTTTCGTAGAGGCAGGTAACGATCTCCTCGGGGGATGCCGAATCGTACACGCGTAGGTAGCCCGCCTCGTCCTCCTCCACACGGGCATATTGGCAGGACAGCAGCGATTTGGCTCTGCTCATTTCGCCGCTCTGCAGTGCCGTAAAGGTGCGGCAATCGGCGTCTAACTCTGCAGCGGTCATTTCGCGAATCATCTTTCCGTGGCGGATAATGCCGTAATGGGTCGCCACCTTCTGCAGCTCGCCCAGAAGGTGAGAGGAGACCACAATGCTGCGGTTGCCGTCCTTCACGATGTCGGTAAACACCTCTCGCATGATGCGCATACCGTCGGCGTCCAGACCGTTCAGCGGTTCGTCCAGCACCAGCAGGACGGGATCGCCCAGCAGAGCCATGGCAATGCCTACTCTCTGCTTCATGCCCAGGGAGCAGTTTTTGTATTTGTTGCCTGCCGCGCCCTCCATACGAACGGTTTTCAGCACCCGGATCACCGCTTGCTCGGCGTCTCGGATGCCCAGGTTGGCCGCCTGCAGCATCATATTATCCCAGACCGTCAGGCCGGGGAAGCAGCCGGGGGCTTCGATCAGTACGCCCACCCTTGCCCGCACGTCGGGGTCGGTGTGG
>CAZFJJ010000048.1:1656-10764 GCA_964519075.1 uncultured Lachnospiraceae bacterium | reverse complement strand
ATAGCTGGTCTCGGTCCACTCGTTCCAGCTGTTCACCGTGATCATCGGTGTGGCGAGATCGTGGGTATCCACGTACTCCTTTGCCATCCAAAGAGCTTCCTTGAAGGCTTCGGGGGTGTTATTCCGCACGATGGGATAGGCCAGCCGTCTGTGACGGGGATTGTTGTCCCAGCCCACTGAAACGTGGGGATAGTACGGAACGTCGTAAGTATCCATCTCCGACCAGCTTTGCTTCACGTCGGTGAGGACTTCCCGATAATCCCGATTCATATCGGTGATGTGGACGAACTGATAGCTGGTCATACTGTCAAAGCCCACCGCTTCGATGACCTCACGGCTTCCGCGAAACTCTGCATGATCCACTCCGCTGACGTTAAACGCACCGTTCCCCCACTTGGTGTGCTGGAGGTGAAGTCCGGGATGACCCGCCTTTTTCACCTCTGCGCGAAACCAATCGAGCGCTTCGCGGGTGGCGTCGAGGCCGCCCAGACCGTCCATGAGGTTTTGCAGCTCGTAGATCATAAACACGGGACAGCCGTCGATCTTGTAATAATTGGGCTGGCTGAAATAGCGGTCGATAATGCGGTGGCAGACCGTCTCAAACTGCTGACGGTTGACCTTACCGCTCCAGACCACCTCTTCGCAAATGTCGTAAGTACGCTTGTCCCAGCAGGTGGTGGCGTCGTGGTTTGCCCACATGAGATAGAACTGCATCCGATCCCGATTTTTCGCCTTCAAAAAGCCGTCGTTGAGGCAGTTTTCCAAAAACGGACGGTTATCGTACCAATACCAGTCGTAGATGAACACGTTGACCCCGTGCTCCACGGCGGCGTTGATCTCCATCTCCATCACGTAGGGATCTGCCTCGTTCACATAGCCCCACAAGGGCTTTCTGGGCCACTCATGACCGGGGAATCTTGCCTCCGCAGACTTGACCGTCTGCCATTCGCCTATTCCCTCAGGCCAAAAGATCCGCGTTCTCCGCTCGTCACCCGTATACGCCGGCCAAATATAAGCCGCAACATCATATTTTTGCATATTTTTTCGTGAAACCTTTCTTGAAAGAAAGGTTTCACACCTCCCAAGAACTTTTATTAATGCCTCGCAAATACTTGCGAGGCAGATCATCATTAACTCCTATGCCCCGCAAGTATTTGCGGGGCTTTTCAGAAGCTTTGAGGGTGCAGGGACAGAGTTTGCGAAAACAAACTCCATGTTGTTGGCTTGCCAACAACAACTTTTCTCTCGAAAAGATCCCTGCCGGGGTTTGGGGCAGCGCCCCAATTGCATTACTTCTTATACACTTCCATCTCGCAGAGCTGGAGGTAATATCTGCCGCCGTCGGTCACCTTAGGGTAGAGAGAGGTGGCGTAGAAACGGACGTAGCGTGCTTCCACGTCGTCGAAATCGAAGGTGAGAGGTCCCCAAGAGGGAGTCTCGTAGTCTTCCTCACTATAGACGGTGGTCCAGTTGGTGCCGTCGGTGGAGATCTGGATCTGGAAATCCTCGGCGAAGCAGTAGCAGCTTTCCTTCACGGAAGGAGTCGGCGTGGATGCGTAGCAAACCACCTGATTGATGGTCATGGCAGAGCCAAGGTCAATGCAGACCCACTCGGTGTGGTTGGCACCGGTATTGGAGCTACTGGTGTAGCCTGCGTATTCGCCGTCCTTGTTAATATCCTGACGGTCACCGTTGGTCAGTCTGTCGATCGACCAGCCGTAATCGGGGGAGCTTGCTGCAGAGGAAGCGGTAACGGTCTTTCCCTTGGCAAGGTTGGTACCGGTGGGATGAACGATCTCTTCCTCAGTCTCGGGTTCTTCTTCCGTGCTATCGCCCACATCCTTGATTGCAGGCAGATCGGTCTGCACGTTCACGGAGATCGCCCCCGTGCGAGAGAGGAACGTAGCGTCGTTAGCGGTCACGAAAACGTAACTGCCGCTGCCCAGTACCGCGTAAGCGTGACCGGAGCCAGTGCCTACCGAGCGGATGCCGTCCATGGTGTCGGCGATGGCGTTGCCGTTCCATTTCACCTTCGCCGCATCTGCGGTGGGGAAGTAAACGGTCGCCTCAGAGCCGAATGGTACGGTAATGGTCATGGTTACGGTACCGTCGTCATTCTTCTTCCAGGACGACTCCAGCTTGCCACGCACGGTAGACTCGGTACAGGTAACGTAGGTCAACTCATCGGGGATATAGGGGTTAATGGTAAACTTCAAATACCCCTGCTCCACGTTAGTGATGCCTGCAAGATACTGGAACAACCACTCGTCGTAGGTACCCAGGAAATAGTGAGCGCGGGAACGGGTAGTGGTCTCCCACATCTCCCACAGAGAGGTAGCACCCTCTTCGATCATAAAGCCCCAGGAGGGATAGGTGCGGCGGGTCAGGATCTTATACGCCACGTCGGCATAGCCGCAGTTGGCAAGAACGGGCAGGATCTCCTTCGCACCCACGCAACCGGTATCCAGATGGTAATCCTTTTCCACGATGTCGTTCACCAGATTATCAACGACCTTCTGAATCTTGTCTTCGGGCACCAGACCGAACGCCAACGGCACCAGCTGAGAGGTCTGACGGAATCTGGTACGCTGAGAACCGTTGTTGTACCAAACGGTAGTAGCGTAGTAGCCGCTGCGGTTATAGAATTTTTCGTTGAACGCCTCGTAGATACTCTCGGCAGCGCTCGTATAGGTCTTCGCGTCGGAAGAATGACCGGTAATCTCGGCGATCTCTGCCATAGTCACCAGCATCTTGTAAACGTAAGCGGTGGCAACGATGCCGCTGCCCTCGTTGGGTGACTCGTTATAGGGCAGATTCTCGCCGTTCATGGGAGATACCCAGTCGCCCAGCTGTCCGTCAGGAGCAATCCAGCTACTGGATCTCATAGATCGGATAATATTCTGTGCGTATTTTTTCATTACGGAATACTGTTCTTCCATATAGTATTCCATTCCGTAGGTATTATACAGCTCATATACCGCAAAGACGAAAACGGAGTTCCAAACGTAGTGGTCGGAAACGCCCCAATCCGCAGTAGGTACCATCTGCGGCACCAAACCGTACTGCTCGAAGCAATCCTCCATGATCTCCACGAAATTGGGCAGGAAGTTGGAGAAATCAAAGTTGTAGGTGAATGTCTCCAGCGCCACGTTCAGGTCGCCCAGCCAGCCGTTCTTTTCCCAAACGGGGGTATCGGTAGGCTTGCCCTGCAGATTGTTGGTCATGGTGCGCACCATCATGGCGTGCAGATCGTTGATGAGCTGGTCTGAAGATTCAAACGTGCCGGTGACCTCTACGTCATTGGCGGTGCGGTAAAGAATAATATCCTCCTTAGTCAGTTCGCCATCGTAGCCCCAGATCTGAATATACGCGTAGCCCTTGTAACTGAACTTAGGCTCGTAGGTCTCGCTCTCACTGCCCTTGGCGATATATTCATCGGTCATATTGTAGCGCTCGGGCCACCAACTTGCGTTCGTACCGTCGGAGCCGCCCAGCTTCTGAACGTTTCCATTGGCAAGGATCTTTTCGCCGTACAGGATGGTGATCTTGTTTCCGGCCGTCTGATTCTTAAAGGTGATCCGTGCCCAGCCCGAGATCATTTCGGGGGCGTAGATCACGTAAGAGCCGTCGTCCAGTTTCTGGATGTCAGCAGCCTCAAAGGAAGCCACGCGGCGGATAGGATCCTCCAGCTGGCAGATCAGATCGCCCTTGGGAGCGTCCATCTCCAGAGACTCGATCCAGGCAGAGGAGTCGTAGCCCACGTTTGCCCAATCGCCCAGCTCCTTGCGGGCGTCGTAGGTCTCGCCGTAGTAAATAGAGTTGAAGGTGATGGGACCGTCTACAGTCGCCTGCCAAGTGGTATCGGAAGCAAACGACTCGGTCGTACCGTCGGTATAGCGGACGGTCATCTGCAGCAGCAGCTTGGGATTGTCGCGCCAGGATGCGGATGCCCAGTTCCATACGCCCCCCTGCTCGTTGTAGAAGCTGTTGCCCAGCTCAACACCGATGGCGTTCTCCCCCGCCTGCAACAGAGCGGTCACGTCGAAGGTGCGGTAAAGAACGGTCTTGTTGTACTGGGTGTTGCAACAGTTCATAACGGTATCGTCGGGGGTCTTGCCGTTGATCAGCAGTTCGAAGAAGCCCAGACCCGCAATCGACAGATATGCCTCAGCAACCTCCCCCTTCAGCGTCAGTTCCTTTCGGAGCAGAGTCGCCGCACGGTCGCCCGAGGAAGCAAGCGCAACGCCCGACCACGGGCCGTTGTCGTAATTACAATACATATCGGGCGTACGGAAGGTAGAGAGTTCACCGCCAACGGCATTCCAGCCGTCTGGGGCAGTTTCGCTGACCTTCCAGGTATTCTTATCAGAGACGATGGCTTCCTTCGTACCGTCGGTATAGGTGACCACCAGCTTACCGATGAAGCCTGCGTAGCCGTTGGAGGTGTTGTGCGCCGCTACGGCGATCACATTATTCTCCTGCAGAGACCCGGTCAAGTTGCAGATCGCACCCGTAGACCACGCGGTCGTCTCAGACCATTCCACGCCGTTGAGGTACATAATCGCCTCGTCATCGGCAGTATAGAAGAAAAGTGCTTCCTTGATCGTTTTGCCCTCAGCAGGAGAGTAGTCCAAACGGAAATACTGGGTCTTCTCGGGAATGCCCGCAGGCGCGCTGTTACCGGGATTGGATCCTACGTACCAGATCCACTTTGCATCCGAAAGCGTTACCGAATACTCGTCCGGCTTTCTACCGATCCAATCGCCCGTCCATTCATTTTTATTCAGAATACCGGTGGCAAACTTGGACACGGCAGAGGTCGCTACCGCGCTGTCCGCATCCCATACCTGCACCGCCCAATAATAGGTCGTGTGCGATGCAAGCTCAGCGCCGGCATAGGGAACGCTGTAGCAAAAGGCGGACTCCACCTTACCGCTGTCCCAAAGATCACCCTCACCCAGGTTCGCCTTTTCAGCAGTTGAGGAAACGATTACCCGATAGGCAGTCTGGAACTGGTCGTAGGCATCCGTAGTGGGGATCCAGGAAAAGACGGGGTTCGTATCCAAACCGATCGGTGTGTCGGTTTCGTTGACCTTCATCGTCTCCACCTTGATCTCAGCGGAGGTCTTGTCGGGGGTAGGATTCATAGTATTCTCTCCTTGCGTAGTAGTGGTTGACTGATCCTGTGAACCGTTACAGGAGATCAGCGTGGCTGCAGTCGGAATCAGCATGGCAGTTCCCAACAGACCGGCAATCAATCGTTTGAATTTCATTGCAATACTCCTTAGCCAACAGATTATTTCATATTCATTATACTCTGACCGATCGACTCTGTAAAGAGGTGCGAAACATTTCCGCAATTTTCGTCAATAGAAGGGCAATTTTCGCAAATGGACGCGACAATTGCATATATTTTCCCTTTTTCTTCCGGCATTGATCCAAAAATCCGCCCGAAGGCGGATTTTTAAGATTTATTTACCTACTGATTCGATGGCTTCCACGTAATCAGCAGTCGTATTAGGCGAACTGAGTCCCTTCATATCGTCGTACAGCCACATAAAGCCGCCGGTGGAGTAACGCTTTACATCCTCCAGCTTTTGCTGTACCTGAGCAGCAGTATCGCCGGCAGAATTATTATAATGGAGGCACCAATAGCCGGGAATGATCTTCACGCCGCCGAACGCGTTGTACCAATCTCTGACGTTGTTGCCGGCACCGCCGTCGTAGCACTGCAGATAGATTCGATCGCAAAGCTCGGAGCCTAATCCTTTATACACGTTGACCCAATAGGTCATCTGGTTAAAGGGACAAAGGGTGACCTTCAGACCCATACTCTCTACCATTTTGCCGAATTTGACCGCGTCCTCTACGTTGTAGTTGGACTCGTCGTCGTAGTTGATGGCGTCCGCACCGCAAGCATCGATCAGAGCCTTGAAGTTCTTATACAGAATGGTGTCCTCACCGGTGCCGTCCCGACTTATCAGAGCCGAGATCGCTTCAAAATCCGCAGTTCCCCACGCTCCTACCGAAAGCTCAATACGAGTAATGGTAGTGGGAGCTTCCTTCAGATACTGCCATCCTTCTTTCATGGGTTCGCCGCCCACAAATTTGCCGTTTTCGGCAACCTTCAGGTCGTTGAGATACAGCGTACCGTCTTCATATACGTGAACCGACCACAGCATAACGGTATCCCAGCCGGCTTCTTTTATGTCCTTCAGACCGCGCTTGCCGATATTCAGAGGGCCGCCGCCGAAAATCGCGGATACCCAGCCGTTATCGGGCTCAGTCACGTCGGCGGGATCCTGCGTGGTCGCAGGAACGGCAGTAGTCGTCACGTCCGCGGTGGTCGTAGCGTCAGCGGAAGCCGCTTCGTCTACGGTAGAGCAACCGGTCAGACAGAACAATGCGGCCAACGCCGCAGACAACAGTCGAAGCAATGTTTTGCGTTTCATTATAATACTCCTGTCAAAAGTTTTTGCCGATGCAAAGAATCGGCTGTTTGCAGGAATATTATAGCATTTTTCAGTGCTAAAATCAATATGTTTCACGCATTTCACGGACTTTCGGCGTTTTCTGCAAATCAGGCATCGCAAAATTGTGCAAAATGCCAAGAGTCCACTGCCCTGCTGCCTGTGAAGAGCATTCAAAAATCGGCGTTTTTTTCAAAAATCGGTAGACAATCGGCAAAAACTGTGCTACAATAAAGTAAAACCAATCCACCTCACAGAAAGAAGGTTTTCCATATGTCCGTTACCGCACACCGCGAAAAGCTCGCCGAGCTGCTCCCCGACAAGAGTATGGTCATCCTGTACTCCGGCATTCCCGTCCACGTCAGCCAAGATGAATACTACCCCTTCCGCTGCAACCGCCAGTTCTTCTATTATACCGGTCTCACCCGCGAGAACATGGCGCTGGTCATGATCAAGCGAGACGGCAAATGCTCCACCGTTCTGTATATTCCCGAGGCAGATCCTCACGCCATCCGCTGGACCGGCAAAATGGTAATGCCCGATGAAGCCAGAGCCATCAGCGGCATTGAGCCCGTTCACTATATCCACCGCCTGGAGAGCGAGCTGTCCGGCTATATGTCAGCCGACATTGCCCAGATCGTCTACTTTGACACCGAGCGCCATTCCATGGGTGACCTGCCCGACTACAATTTGGTAAAAGCCCGGGAATTTGCAACGCTCTACCCCGCCGTGCAGATCCAGAACCTCCACACCCCCACCGCCGCGCTCCGTCGCTGCAAGGACGAAGAGGAGGTCGCCGCTATCCAGAAGGCGATCAATATCACGCGAAGCGGTCTGGAGGCGGTAATGGAAAGCCTCCGTCCCGGAATGTACGAATATCAGGTGCAGGCGGTCTTCGAGGCGAAGATCTTCTCCGAGGGTGCCGAGGGTCCCGCCTTCCCTACCATCGCAGGCGCAGGCATCAACGGCACCATGCTCCACTACGGCACCAACAGGGAGCTGTGCAACGACGGCGACCTGATCCTGCTGGATCTGGGTGCGAAGATCGACGGCTACTGTGCCGACATCACCCGCACCTATCCCGTCAACGGCAGGTTCACCGACCGCCAACGGCAGTATTACGAGATCGCCCTCGCCGCCAACCGCGCAGTCGCCAAGGCGGCCAAGCCCGGCATGACCTGCCGTGAGCTCAACGAGATCTGCAAGGACGTGCTGGCAGAGGGACTGATGAAAATGGGCAAGATCGAAACGCCTGCCGAGGTCTCCCGCTACTATATGCACGGCGTCAGCCATCATCTGGGCATCGACGTCCACGACATCGAGGTGGCCGACGATCGCATCCTCCGTCCCGGCTGCGTGATCACTGACGAGCCCGGTCTGTACATCGACGAGGAAGCCATCGGTATCCGCATAGAGGACGACCTGCTGATCACCGAGGAGGGCTGCGTTTGCCTGTCCGAGGACATCATCCGCACCCCCGACGACATCGAAGCCTTCATGGCAGGACGCAATTAATTAGTCTTACCGTTCCCTACCCCGTTTTTCCCACAATCCTATCGTATAATAAGAGTAGGAGGGATCAATCCAAATGAGTCAAGAGCATTCGATCATCCAATGGGTGAAGGACGCCAAGAACGACATGGCGGCCGCCGACGAGATGATCCGGGCGTATATGCCCTTTATCCGAAAAGAGACCGCTAAATTTCTGAAGCGACCTCTGGTGGAAGAAAACGACGACGAGCTGTCGGTCGCCATGATCGCGTTTTACGAAGCAATTCTCGACTACTCCATCCTGCGCGGCTCCTTCCTGCACTTTGCGGCACTTCACATCAAAAGCCGTCTCATCGATCACACCCGCAAGGAAAGCCGCCACCGCGGAGTCGTCTCCATCGACCATCCCGCCTCTGAGGAGGAGGATGCTCCCTTGCGCGATAAGCTGGCAGATCCCGACGATCCCCTCGACGAGGGAATGATGCGGGACGCTACACGCCTGGAGATCGAGGAATTTGCGGCGAGCATCCGCGCCTTCGGCATCCAGCTGTCCGACGTTGCCGATCAATGCCCTAAGCAGACACGCACGCTGGAGGCCTGCCGGATCGCCCTCGCCTACGCCAAGGACACTCCGCAGATCATGGATGAATTTCTGCGAACCAAGCGACTCCCCCTCGCACTCATCGCCGCAGGCAGCGGCGTGGAACGCAAGACGCTGGAGCGGCACCGTAAATACATGGTGGCGCTGCTGCTGGCCTATACCAACGGGTTTGAAATCATCCGCGGACATTTGAAATGCGCACTGCTAACGGGAGGGAAGGATCAATGAAATATATCGTCATGGAATGTCACTTCAGCTACGCCGTATTGCTGGATGAGGACGGAAAATTCGTCAAAGCCGCCAATCGGAGTTATCAGGTAGGGCAGACCGTCTACGATCCCGTGCTGGTGGGCGACTACCGTTACCGTCATTATCCTCCTGCCTTGCGGATCATCGGACGAGTGATCGGAATACTGGTAATCATCCTCACCGTATTCCTTTGCGTACGCTATTGCAGCTCCGGCAAGACCGCTGATCCCGCCGTCACCACCGATCCCGCCGTCACCACCGATCCCGCCGTCACCACCGATCCCGCCGTCACCACCG
>CAZFJJ010000048.1:0-1556 GCA_964519075.1 uncultured Lachnospiraceae bacterium | reverse complement strand
ATCCCATGATTACCGAGCTTCACGCCAAATCAATCGCACTCGCTCACGCGGGAGTAACGGAGGACAGTGCCGTATTTGAGAGCATTGAGTTGGACGAAGAGAACGGCGTGAAGGTCTACGAATTGGAATTCGCCGTAGACGGAACGGAATACGAGTATGAGATCAACGCCCTCACAGGTCAGATCCTGAAATTCAAATCCGAATCAACCGGCTAAACCGAATCATTTTTACGGATCCCCGTTTGGGGATCCGTAATTTTTTGCAAAAGATTATAAAAATTCGTTTCCCGACCCCGAAATCAGTCAACTTCTTCCGTAGACTATGAATGCAAAGAGGAAGTGGAGTGTAAGGACGAACTGCAGTCCGCGTCCTTGGAGAGATCCACAGTAATGTATTGAAATAATGAAACAGAAAGGAAGAAAAACATGAAAAAGACTACCGTCAGACTGATCACCGCATCCGCAGCATCCGCGCTTCTCGTTTCCGCGCTTTGCATTGGCAGCTACGCTGCATTGCAAAGCAGCGGGATCACTCCATCCGACGAATACATCAGCACCGAAAAGGCGAAAGAGATCGTTTGGGCGCACGCCGGTGTCAATGCCGAGGCCGTCCGCTTCGACGAAGCAGAGTTGGATCGGGAAAAAGGCATTGATATCTACGAGATCGACTTCTACGCCGACGGCGTGGAATACGAGTACGATGTGGATGCGATCACCGGCGAGGTGCTGAAGAGCAAGACCGAAGGCACCCCCGCAGTCACCCCTGCTCCCGAGGTTCCCATCGTTCCAGAGACTCCTGTAGTTCCTGAGATTCCAACCGTCCCCGAGGCTCCCGCTGAGCCGGACTATATCGGGCTGGACGCCGCTAAAAAGATCGCACTCGCCCACGCAGGCGTTGCCGCTACCGACGTCAGATTCGAGGACGCAGAGTTCGATTCCGACGACGGCAAGGCCGTGTACGAGATCGACTTCTACGCTGACGGCGTGGAATATGAGTACGATGTGAATGCGATCACCGGCGAGGTGCTGAAGAGCAAGACCGAAGGCAACCCCGCAGTCGCCCCTGCTCCCGAGGTTCCCATCGTTCCAGAGACTCCTGTAGTTCCTGAGATTCCAACCGTCCCCGAGGCTCCCGCTGAGCCGGACTATATCGGGCTGGACGCCGCTAAAAAGATCGCACTCGCCCACGCAGGCGTTGCCGCTACCGACGTCAGATTCGAGGACGCAGAGTTCGATTCCGACGACGGCAAGGCCGTGTACGAGTTGGACTTCAAAGTCGGCGCATACGAGTATGAATACGAGATCGACGCCCTCACCGGATTGATTCTCGATTTCGAAAAAGAAATCGACGACTAAACTAAATCCCCGGAGCTGTTGTAAAATCGAATTTGAAGGTGAGCTTTATATTACGGTTCTGAGCAAAAGAAAACGTAAGCGTCAAACTGAAATCGCCGTAAAAAGCCACCGCCATAGCAGCAATTGCCACGGCGGTGGTAGTCTCAATTCCCAAGGGGAGGAGCATTGCCGATTATTCTGCTGACGACATTGGCTTCTTTG
>CAZFJJ010000047.1:0-10890 GCA_964519075.1 uncultured Lachnospiraceae bacterium | reverse complement strand
GTTCTATCCGCCCGTCGGAAGGTGCTGTATATCTCAGGCGAGGAATCGGGCGGTCAACTCAAATACCGTGCCCAGCGGCTGGGGATAGAGGGCGAAAACCTGTATATCCTTACCGAAACCGCAATGGATCGCATCATTGCCCAGATCGAGACCATCGGTCCGGAGTTTGTGATCGTGGACTCCATCCAGACCATGTACTGCGAGGGCGTTGCCTCTTCTGCAGGCAGCGTCAGCCAGATCAAGGAATCGACGATGCGTCTGATCGCCATCGCCAAGAGCAGAGGCATCTCCGTATTGCTGGTTGGTCACGTCAACAAAGAGGGAAGCATTGCCGGCCCCAAGGTCATGGAGCATATGGTAGACGCCGTGCTATCCTTCGAAGGCGACCGTCAGCAGATCTTCCGCATCATCCGTGCCGTCAAGAACCGTTACGGCTCCACCAACGAGATCGGTGTGTTTGAGATGGGCGAAAAGGGACTTTCCGAAGTGGCCAATCCCTCCGAGCTGCTCCTCTCCGGAAGACCCGAGGATGCGTCGGGTAACTGTGCCGTCTGTATTATGGAGGGCACACGTCCGCTGATCACCGAGATCCAAGCGCTGACGGCCGACACCTCCTTCGCCTCCCCTCGCCGTACCTCCAACGGCTTCGATTACAGCAGACTCTATCTGATCCTGGCCGTGCTGGAAAAGCGACTGGGACTGCATCTTTCCACCGTTGACGCCTATCTGAACGTCATCGGCGGCATCACGCTGGACGAGCCCGCAGCAGACCTTGCGGTGGCACTGTCGCTGATCTCCTCCTTCAAGGACGTCACCATTGATCGAAGCCTGATCGCCTTCGGCGAGCTGGGACTGTCGGGCGAGTGCAGAGCGGTCTCTACCCCCGAGCTTCGGATCCGCGAAGCCGAGCGGCTGGGATTTGAGACGGTCGTCCTGCCTAAGCGATCCTACGACAAACTGATGCAGACCAAGTTCAAGACCGGTATCCGGCTGATCCCGGTGAAGAGTCTGTTTGACGCCGTAAGAATTCTGGCAAAATAAGAAAAAACTCTTGCAAACGCCGCGATATTGTGCTATACTAAACTGTATGATTATGATTTGAGCAACCCATGGAGGTTAAATATGCCTTTTCCTACTGACATCGAGATCGCACAGAGTGCGAATATGAAACCCATTACCGCAATTGCCGACGCGCTTGGCATCTGCGAAGACGAACTGGAAACCTACGGTCGTTTCAAAGCCAAGATCAACCACCGTTTCATCAAACGAAACGCAGACCGTCCCGACGGTAAGTTGATTCTGGTGACCGCTATCAATCCCACGCCCGCAGGTGAGGGAAAGACCACCACCACCGTTGGTCTGGGACAAGCAATGACGAAGATCGGCAAGAAGGCGGTCATCGCACTTCGCGAGCCATCCCTGGGTCCCGTATTCGGCATCAAGGGCGGCGCGGCAGGCGGCGGTTACGCCCAGGTCGTGCCCATGGAGGACATTAACCTTCACTTCACCGGCGATTTCCACGCCATCACTGCAGCCAACAACCTGCTGTCCGCAATGATCGACAACCATATCATGCAGGGCAACGCGCTGGGCATCGATCAGCGCCGTATCCTGTTCCCCCGCGTAACCGACACCAACGACCGTGCGCTGCGTAACATCATCGTGGGACTTGGCAAAAAGGTTGACGGTATTCCCCGTGAAGACCACTTCATGATCACCGTAGCCAGCGAGATCATGGCGATCCTCTGCCTTGCTGAGGACATCTCCGATCTGAAGGCTCGTCTGGGCGCTATGCTGGTAGCGTATACCTACGACAACAAGCCGGTCTACGCTCGCGAGATCGGCTGCGTAGGCGCAATGGCGGCGCTCCTGAAGGACGCTATGTCCCCCAATCTGGTACAAACGTTGGAGAATACGCCCGCACTGATCCACGGAGGTCCTTTTGCCAATATCGCCCACGGCTGTAACTCGGTCAAGGCTACCAAACTGGCGATGAAGCTGGGCGACTACGCCATCACCGAAGCAGGCTTTGGTGCAGACCTTGGCGCAGAAAAGTTCATGGATATCAAGTGCCGTGCGGCGGGGATCGCTCCTTCCTGCGTGGTGCTGGTTGCAACCGTTCGTGCGCTGAAGTATAACGGCGGACTGAAGAAGGACGAGCTGGCAGCCGAAAATCTCCCCGCATTGCGGAAGGGCATCTGCAATCTGGAAGCCCATATCGACAACCTACAGCGGTACGGTCTGCCCGTAGTGGTGGCAATGAACCGCTTCGGCAGCGATACCGAGGCTGAGCTGGAGCTGGTACGCAGTACCTGTGCCGCAAAGGGTGTAAAGGTTGCGCTTTCCGAGGTCTTCGCCAAGGGCGGCGACGGCGGTATCGAGCTGGCCAATCTGGTCATTGAAGCCTGTGAGCAGCCCTCCGATTTTAAGTACCTATATCCCGATTCCGCATCCCTCAAAGACAAGATCTGCACCGTTGCAGAGAAGATCTACGGAGCCGACGGCGTGAATTTCGAGGCAGCCGCGCTGAAGTCTCTTTCCGAAATCGAGGCGTTGAATCCCGACTATTGCCGCCTTCCCATCTGCGTTGCCAAGACCCAGTATTCGCTCTCCGACGATCCCACCCGTCTGGGTAGACCCTCAGGATTCCATATTACCGTTCGCGACGTAAAGCTGTCGGCAGGTGCAGGATTCGTGGTCGTATACACCGGAGCGATCATGACTATGCCCGGACTGCCCAAGGTTCCCGCCGCTCTGCACATCGACGTGACCGACGACGGCGTGATCACTGGACTTTCCTGACATACACCTATGAAAATATGAAAACCAAACTGATATATAAGATCCTCTCCCATAACGTGGGAGAAACCGAATCGGCAGGCTCGCTGCTGGGCGCGCTACTGAAAAAGGGTGACTTCGTCGCCATGTACGGCGATCTGGGCGTTGGCAAAACCGCCTTCGTGCGGGGCGCTGCCGCAATCATCGCTCCCGATGCCGACGTCTGCAGCCCCACCTACGCCATCTGTAACGAATACGAAGGGAAGAACTGCACCCTCTGCCACTTCGACGTGTACCGCATCGGCAGCGAAGAAGATCTCTACGCCTGCGGCTTCTACGATTACGTGGACTGCATCAGCATCGTGGAGTGGAGCGAGAACATCCCCTTCGCTCTGCCCGAGCATTACTATCGCGTGTCCATCGCGAAGGTAGAGGGCGGCGATGAGAATCTGCGCACCGTGAAGATCGAAGAGGTGACGGCATGAAGATCCTTGCCATCGAATCCTCTGCGCTGACCGCATCGGTCGCCGTCTGTGAGGACGAGCGTCCCATCGCGGAGATGACCCTGCAGACCGGTAACACGCACAGCGATACGCTCCTACCTATGGTGGAGCAGCTCCTCGCCCACGCAGGACTTTCTGTGCAGGACGTGGATCTGTTTGCAGTACCCGTAGGTCCCGGCTCCTTTACCGGTATCCGCATCGGCGTTTCGCTGATCAAGGGACTCGCCTTCGACAGCGGCAAGCCTTGCGTCGGCACCTCCTCGCTGGAGGGAATGGCGTACAATCTGATGGGCTTTCCGGGCATCCTTTGCCCCGTAATGGATGCCCGCCGCAATCAGCTCTACAACGCGCTCTTTCGCTTTGAGGGCGACCGACTGGTTCGCCTGACCGAGGATCGGCTGATTCCCGCCGCCGACCTGGCAGCCGAGCTGACCGCTTGCAAAGAGCCGGTGATCCTGACCGGGGAGGGAAGCCCGATCTTGCGGAAAGCTTCCCCCGACTCGATTACTTATATCATTCCTTCGCCGCTGATGGCAACGCAAAATGCAGTCGGCGTAGCACAGCTGGCACTCAAGATGCACCAAAGCGGACGATCTGTCAGCGACGGCGAGCTGCTTCCCGTGTATCTTCGTCCCAGTCAGGCGGAGCGGGAGCGAAACGAACGACTTGCCGAGAAAAAATCGGCTCAATCATAACTATTCGGAGGAAAATCTCATGAAAACTATCGCTTTTGGATGCGATCACGGCGGTTTTGATCTGAAGGCAACCGTGATCAATCACCTGCAGGAAGCAGGCTATACCGTCATCGACTGCGGCTGTGACAGCACCGCCTCGGTGGACTATCCCATCTATGCCGACAAGGTTTGCAACGCCATCACCGAGGGCAAAGCAGATCTGGGCATTCTCATCTGCGGAACCGGGCTTGGAATGTCGATTGCTGCCAACAAGCACGCAGGCATCCGCGCCTCCGCTTGCGAGAACACCTTCTCCGCACGCATGACCCGCGAGCATAACGATGCAAACGTTCTCTGTCTGGGCGCACGCGTCATCGGCGCAGGTCTGTGCCTCGACATGGTAGATCTGTTCGTTACCACCGAGTTTGCCGGCGGTCGTCATCAGAAGCGCGTCGATATGCTGTGCGCGTTAGATCGCTGAGGAAAACCGTTGAAACAGCTACTTTCCGTAATTTTACTGATCTGTCTGCTACTGCCCATGTCGCTTGCGCTGGGCAGTTGCGGTGTTTCTGCCCCCAACGGTGAGAAGCCCATGGTGGTCACCACCATTTTTCCCCCCTACGACTTCGCCCGTGAGGTTGCAGGAGGCCGCATCGACCTGTCGGTGCTGGTAACCGTCACCGACAGCCACAGCTTTTCGCCCACCGCCGCCGATATGGCGAAGATCGAAGAGTGCGATCTCTTTATCTATACAGGGGGCGACGGAGACATTTGGGCAGAGGATTTTCTCGGGCAGATCGACACCTCCGACAAGACCGTCATCAACATGATGGAGCTTTGTACGCTGATCGAGTCGGAACACGACCACGGTCATGATCACGCGCATGAACACGAATCGGAGACCTTTGATGAGCACGTTTGGTTAGATCCGTATAACGCGATCTTGATTACTCAGGCGATACGCGATGCATTGATCGCCATTGATCCTGCAGGCGAAACGGAATACAGAGCCAATGCCGACGGTTATCTTGCCCGGTTGAGCGCGCTGGACGAAGATTACCATACGACTATTTCGTCTGCCAAACATCATTCTATTGTAGTTGCCGATCAATTCCCTTATCGCTATCTTTGTGATGCGTACGGAATCGAATACGTCGCCGCCATCGACGGATGCGGATCAGCCTCCGATCTGACCGCCATCGCCTACGAACAGCTTGTTGAGCAACTTCGGCAGGACGGTCTGTCGGTGATCCTTTGCACAGAGTATTCCGATCGCACGATTGCCAACACCGTTTTGCGGGAGAGTGGCAGGGAAGACGTTCAAATTCGCTCACTCCACTCCTGCCATACGCTGACAAAGTCAGCTATTCGGGAAGGGCAGACCTATCTCTCGCTGATGCGCGAAAATCTGCAGGTACTGTCTGCCGCCCTAAATTAATTTTGGAGAGCACAATGGCTTATCTTGTATGTGACGACCTGTCCTTTTCCTACGACGGACGGAAGGTCATCGAAGGCTTGTCCTTTTCCGTAGAAAAAGGCGCTCTGGTTTGCATCGTTGGTGAAAACGGTGCTGGCAAGAGCACCTTAGTCAAAGGGATTTTGGGGTTGAAAAAAGCAGATACCGGATCTGTCCGGCTGGCGGAAGGCCGCGGTCATTCCAAGCCGCAGATCGGCTATCTGCCCCAGCAGAGCGAGCAGGTCAAGGACTTTCCCGCCTCGGTGCGCGAGGTGGTACGCTCGGGCTGTATCGGCGCCCGCAAATGCAGCAAGCTGGGCTTTTCGCTGTCGTCGCTCTCGCCCTTTTATTCCTCTTTTGAAAAGCGACAGGCCGATGCCGCCATGGAGCGGATGGGAATCCTTTCTCTTGCAGACCGCAATTGCTCGGAGCTGTCCGGGGGACAGAAGCAGCGGATGCTGCTGGCTCGCGGGCTTTGCGCCGCAGGACGCTTTTTCCTTCTGGACGAGCCCACCGCTGGTCTGGATACCGCCGCTACGGCGGATCTGTATGATCTGATCGCTGAGCTCAATCGTGAGGACGGCATGACCGTTGTGATGGTCACCCACGATCCCTCGATCCTGCCCCGTCTTGCTACCCACGTTCTGCACCTGGGACACGGCAGGAATTTCTACGGCACGCTGGATGAATATCGCTCTACCGAACAAGGCAAACGCTTTCTGGGAGGTGAGCTGATATGACGCTGGAACGCTTCCTTTATCTGTTCACCCGCTCTTACGTACTCTATCCCTTCATCGCGGGCGTCGCCGTTTCGTTGATTGCCGCCGTGATTGGCGTCAGTCTGGTGCAAAAACGCTATTCTATGATCGGCGACGGACTTTCCCACGTGGGATTTGCATCGCTGGCCATCTCCACCGCCGTTGGAATGGCAGGATCCTTGTGGATCTCGCTTCCGATCGTGACGGTATCGGCAGTATTTCTCTTAAAGCTGCGGGAGAGCAGCAAAATGAAAGGAGACGCCGCCATTGCGATCCTATCCACCGGAGCGCTGGCGGTAGGCACGATCATCGCCCAAAAGTCCACGGGACTCGGCGGTGACGTCTGCAACTATATGTTCGGCAGCACCAGTATTTTCGCCATGACCCCCGGTGATTTTACTACCACGGTCGTGCTGGCGCTAACGATGTTTGCGCTCTACCTCTTCTTTTATCACAAATTTTTTCTGGTCTCCTTTGACGAATCCTTCGGCAAAGCCATCGGCGTTCGAGTGTCCTTCTATAACACCTTCCTAGCCGTTCTCACCGCCATCACCATCGTCATCGGTATGAAGATGATGGGCGCGATGCTGATCTCCAGCCTGATCGTGTTCCCGTCGTTGACCGCCGTTCGGGTGTGCAAGACCTTCCGCTCGATGTCGATCGCATCGGCCGTCCTTTCGGTCTGCACCTACGTAGTCGGATTCGCTCTGTCGATCGCGCTGTCCACGCCTCCCGGTGCCACCATCGTGATGGTTGACATTGCCGTGTTCTTGCTGTTCTGTGCTATCGGCGCGCTGAAAAGCCGCGTTAAGAAAGGTTGACACGAATGAACGAGATCTTTTCCCGTACCGCGCTCCTCTTTGGCGAGGAAGCGATCGAGTCGCTGTCCCATAAGACGGTCGCGCTCTTCGGACTTGGCGGAGTCGGCGGAAACGCTGCCGAAGCACTGGTTCGTGCAGGCGTGGGCAAGCTGCTGTTGATCGACAACGACGTCGTCTCGCCATCGAATCTGAACCGCCAGTTGGTAGCCCTCCACAGCACGGTGGGGATGCCCAAAACAAGTGCGTTGGCCACGCGGCTGCGCGACGTCAATCCCGCGGTGGAGATCGTGGAATATCCGCTGTTCTATCTTCCCGAGACCGCCGATCAGATCGACCTCAGCGGCTGTGACTATATCGTGGACTGCATAGATACCACATCCGCAAAGATTGAGCTTGCTCTGCGCGCCGCAAGGCTTCAAATCCCGCTGATCTCCTCGATGGGAACCGGAAACAAGACCGATCCTGCCAAGCTGCTGGTCAGCGATCTGACCAAGACCTCTACCTGCCCGCTTGCGCGGGTCATGCGCCGCGAGCTGAAGCAGCGTGGGATCACGCATCTGAAGGTGGTATGGTCCACAGAGCTTCCGTTGACCCCCATCGGAAAACCCGTCGGGGAGAGCGGCAAGCCGATTCCCGCAAGTACGCCCTTCGTACCGCCCGTTGCAGGCATCCTCATTGCACGCACCGTTGTGACCGATCTGCTCTCCTTTAACGGTGCCGTACCATGCATCCCTCATTAAGTGTGATGCTCGAACAATAGAAGCAAGCCTATCAAACTCCCCTTGGAAAGCGAACTTTCTAAGGGGAGTTTGATTCTACTATCCCGTCCGAGTCGCATACAATGGAGCGTATAAGAACGAAAGGACGGATACAATGGTGAACTACAAGGGACTGTCGGAAGCTGAAGTCAAAGCGTCAGCGGAGCGCTACGGAACCAATCGGCTGTCAAGGCAAAAAAAGCAGAGCTTCCTCTCCCGTCTGCTGAAGAATCTGGGTGATCCGATCATCCGCATTCTGCTGGCTGCGCTGGGAATCAATCTGGTCTTTATGCTGGGCAGCTTCGATTGGTTCGAGACGGTTGGCATCGTGTTGGCCATCTCCATCGCAACGCTGGTCACCACTCTCTCGGAATACGGAAGCGAAAAAGCCTTCGAAAAACTCCATGCGGAAGCGGAAGCCGTGCAAGTACGTTGCATACGGAATGGCGAGATCCGAAGGATTTCACAGGACGAACTGGTAGTTGGTGATCTGGTATTGATTACGGCGGGTGACCAAGTTCCCGCAGACGGCATCCTTCTCTCGGGCGCGCTGACAGCCGACCAGTCCGCCCTCAACGGAGAGAGTATAGAAGTAAAGAAATATCCGCTCCCCGGAAACCGACCTGTCAGCGACCCTAACAGCCCTGCCTGTTTGCTCCGCGGAGTGTCCGTCTGCTCGGGTGAAGGGGTGATGCAGCTGCACAGCGTCGGAGACTCGACGGTATACGGCTCGCTTGCAAAGGAACTGCAGAGCGAAAAGCGAGAAAGCCCACTGAAATTACGGCTAAACAAGCTTGCGTCCGTCATCAGCAAGATCGGCTACGTTGCGGCGGTCGTGGTGGCGCTCTCTTATTACCTCAACGATCTGCTGATCGAAAGCGGATTCGAGAAGATCCTGATCGCTGCCAAATTCACCGATCTTCGTTGGCAATCCGAAACGCTTCTGCATTGCCTGACTCTGGCAGTCACCCTGATCGTGGTCGCCGTTCCCGAGGGACTACCTATGATGATCACGGTAGTGCTGTCATCCAATATGAAAAAAATGCTGAAGGACGGCATACTGGTGCGCAAATTAGTGGGTATCGAGACCGCAGGAAGTCTGAATCTCCTATTCACCGATAAAACGGGAACGCTCACTACCGGCAAACAGACCGTCCTTTCGCTGATCGATGGAACGGGCAGGGAATATCCGCTAAAAGAGTGCAGACAAAAGCCGCTTGGGAAGGCAACCAAGGAAGCGATCTACTGTACAGGTCAATGGCAGGTGACGGACGGACAGTTTTCAGCATCTAACCCGGCCGATCGCGCTTTTGCCAAAGCCTTTTCGATCAGCAGACGATCTGCACATCAGATCAGACGCACCGTGCCCTTTGACAGCAGCAGAAAATATTCCGCTGCTCAGCTTTCCGACGGCACAGTCTACGTAAAAGGCGCTCCCGAAAAGCTCTATCCCCATTTACGGAATGCACTCGGCTCGGACGGTAATATAGCTTCTCTCAATAAATCCGCGCTGGAGTCTGCCGCAGGACGGCTGGCAAGAAGCGGATGCCGTCTGATCGCTATCGCCAAAGGGAACACCTTCCCGGGAGAGGATGGCAAGTTTGGTACGCTGACCCTTATCTCGCTTGCCGTGATCCGCGATCCCGTTCGCGCGGACGCTCCTGCTGCACTTGCTGAGTTGCAGCAGGCGGGAGTCGGCGTCATAATGGTCACGGGCGACTCCCCCGACACCGCAACCGCCATTGCAAATGATTGCGGACTTCTGCGACGAGACAGAGCCGAGATCATCACCGGTACGGAGCTGGCAAGGCTCGATGATGAAGCCGTCAAGAAGCTGCTGCCGACGCTGGCGGTCGTCGCCCGCGCGCTCCCTTCGGATAAATCCAGACTGGTGCGCATCGCACAATCCATGGAGCTGGTCACGGGGATGACGGGCGACGGGATCAACGACGCACCGGCACTAAAGATCTCGGACATCGGCTTTGCTATGGGAAGCGGTACCGAGATCGCCAAAGAGGCAGGAGATATCGTCCTATTCGGCGACAGCATCCGCTACATTGCCCGAGCCGTCCTTTACGGCAGAACGATATTCGCCAGCATACAAAAATTTATCCTGTTCCAGCTGACCATGAACTTTTCGGCAATGGGCATCTCGCTGATCGGACCGTTCATCGGAATCGATACCCCCATCACGGTGGTGCAGATGCTCTGGATCAACATCATCATGGACACTCTCGGCGCGCTAGCGTTCGCTGGAGAGCCGCCTACGCGCGAGCTGATGCGGGAGATGCCCAAGCGCCGAAACGAGCCGCTGCTCTCCCGAGAGATGGCGTATCGGATCGCCTATTGCGGCAGTTTGACCCTTGCCGTCTGCATCTTCTTTCTCAGCAGCGACCTCATGAGAAGCACCTTCGGCTTCTACGACGGATCGATCCTCTTCCTCAGCGCGTTCTTCTGCCTGTTCATCTTCTTGGGGCTGGCAAACTGCTTCATCGCACGCACACCGCGTCTGAATCTGACTGCCCATCTGCAAGAAAACCGCGCGTTTATCGCCATTATGATCGCAGTCACTCTGATCCAGCTTTGTATGATCTATTTCGGCGGCAGTATCTTCCGCGCCGCACCGCTTCCGCTTGGAAAGCTGGTAAGCGTCATCTTACTTGCGGTATCGGTGATCCCCCTGGAACTATTCCGTAGATGCTGGAAGCGTCTTAGCCCTCGTTCAAAGGCATCGACGAAGATGTGCAATGCATCTACATAACCGCCAAAAAATTTGTTGAAATTGCCATATTGCTTTTTGGAACACTTTGTAGTATAATAATATGGCAATGGAGGCATAGCTCAGCTGGTTAGAGTGCATGCTTGACATGCATGAGGTCACTGGTTCGATCCCAGTTGTCCCCACCAGAAAAGAAAAAACAGTCTTTGTCTATTAGATGAAGACTGTTTTTTGATTAATGCGATAGATTGGAGAGCCAGATGATTTATAGAGTTGATATGCTGACAGAAATTACATCGGAAAATGCGTTATTAGCTGCAAATTTATACGCAAATTTGGGCGGTTTGTATCGACAGACAGGAAATATAAAATGGGCAAAAGAGAGCATGGAGAAGGGAATTCAAATTTTAGAAGAATTTGGAT
>CAZFJJ010000046.1:0-10947 GCA_964519075.1 uncultured Lachnospiraceae bacterium | reverse complement strand
CTCTTCAGAATGCGGATCTTGGTGCCTGCCTTGCTGGTTTCGATCACGCAGGTCTCGTCCTTGATGCTGACCACTCTGCCGATGATACCGCCGATGGTGGTGATCTCATCGCCAACCATCAGATTGTTCCGCATTGCGGCATCCTCACGATCCTTCTTCTTCTGGGGGCGGATCATCACGAAATACATGACAACCAGCATGACCACCATAATCAGGATGGAAATCAGACCGCTGCCTGCACTGGCCGCATCATCTGCCAACATTGTAATAAAATTCATAGTTTTTCTCCTTTGGGTTCACAAATTACCTTATTATTATACAGGATTATTCGGATAAAAGCAAGTCCAAATTGTAAACATTTTCCCGAATATGACGATTACCGATTCAGTTTGTTGATATTCTTGTTAGAGCCGATCAGCGTGATTACGTCTCCCTCTGCAAACGGACGATCCGGCGCGGGGGAAATGTTGATCTTTCCGCTCCCTGCTTCACACACGGAAATGACGTTAATCCCCAGCTTGCGGCGCAGATCCAGCTCGATCATGCTCTTGCCGATCCAAGCGGCAGGGACTTTTTCTTCCACGATGGAATATTCCTCTGAGTAGCGGAGATATTCGAAGACGTCCTGCTTATCCAGCGTGTGAGCCAGCTTTTCGCCCATATCCCGCTCGGGGAAGACGATGGTGTCCACGCCGATCTTTTCCAGCACGCGGCATTCCAGCTCCGAGCAAGCGCGGGCAACTACCCGACGAACCCCAAGATCCTTGAGCATCATGGTCAAAAGAATGGTATTATTGATCTCTCCGGGGAAGCTGATAACGGCAGTATTATAGGAGGACACACCTGCCTTGCGCAGTACCGATTCACTCATTGGATCACCGATGATAGCGTCGGTGGTAATATCGGCGACCTTGCGAACCGCCTCGTCGCTTTGGTCGATGACCATTACCTGATGACCGCTCTGCTCCAGCGATACTGCAAGGGTCTGACCGAAGGCGTCCAGTCCAAAAATAACGAAGGATTTCATATTATTATCTCACTTTCTATTTGTTTTGCTTGGAAATCATCCCACCGGAAAGTCGGTTTCGGGATAGCGGGCTGCGGAGGCTCCGTGGGCACGGCGAAGTGCCAGCGAATAGATTACGGTCAGGATGCCCACACGCCCCATGTACATCAGCAGAATTACCAAACATCTGCCAAAGTGATTCAGGGTCGGAGACAGATTCAGCGAAAGGCCTACAGTAGCGTAAGCCGACGCCGTCTCGTACAGCGACTGCATAAAGCCGGAGCCGCATCCCGCCGAAAGCAGTAGGGCCGCCCCAAAGACGCAGCAGACACCGATCACGGTCACTGCCATCGCCCGCAGGATAGCATCCTTAGAGATCGTTCGGCGCATCAGAACGATTTGATCCTTACCGCGAGCAATCTGACTAACTGCCAGAAAAAGGATACCGACGGTACCAAGCTTCAGACCGCCCGCAGTTGAACCCGATCCACCGCCGATCAGCATCAACAGGATGGAAACGCCCTGTCCCGCCTCGGTCATGGCAGAGTTGTCGAAGGCGGAGAAGCCTGCCGTTCGGAGGGAGACCGAGTGGAAGAAGGAAGCCCACAGCTTTTGCCCCGTGGGCAATCCCGCAAGAGCGTGATCCCACTCTAAGACGGCGGTCAGAACGAAGCCGAACAGCAGCAGGATAGCGGAGAGCAACAGCACGAAACGGGTGTAGACGCCCAATCTGTCCCGCCGCCCCGTGATCTCCGCGGCAGAGCTGCTGCGGATCTGCTTCGCCCAATGATAGGATTTTCCCGACCGTAGGCGGCCGAGCAGCCATTGCAGGCGGCAATGGAACCAGTCGAACAGGTCGCTCCAGACCACGAATCCGATGCCGCCGAAGATGACCAAGAAGGACAGCACGCTCATCACCAGCGGATCGTCGGTGAAGGCGGTCATGCTGAAGCCGCCACCGTAATCGCCCAGCACGTCAAAGCCTGCGTTACAGAAGGCCGAGATTGCATGGAAAACGCTTTTATAAAGTCCCTCGCCCCAACCGAAAACGGGGACGAAGCGAATGGCAAGGAGTGCGGCGCCCATGCCCTCCACGGTAAAGGTGCCGATCAGGATCCGCCGCATAAAGCCCGAGCTATTGCCGTCTGCAGAGGTCAGCCCCAATGCCTCGGTGACCAGTCGGTTTTCTCGGGGCGTGACGGTTCGGCGGAGCAGCTTGGACATGAGCACCGCTACCGACATAAAGCCCAGACCGCCCACCTGGATCAGCAGGATGATCACAGTCTGTCCGAAGAGCGTCCAATGGCCGAGCGTGTCTACCACCGTCAGACCCGTAACGCAGGTCGCACTGGTAGCGGTAAACAAAGCCGCCGTGAATTCAGTACATTCACCGTTCCTTGCGGAAATCGGAAGCATAAGCAGAAGCGTACCTACCGCGATCATAGCAGCAAAGCCCAATGCCAGTACCCGAGCCGGTGACATTCGTCGCTTGGTGCGGGCTCCGTATGCCGCTTTTCTGTCCGCGGTAACAAAGGGTGTATCGGAGGTCGTTTGATTCATTCTCATCTCTCATCCCAAATCAGATCCGAAGCCGACGGCGGTGGCCTCTGCGGCAGGTTTTCGGATCAAATAATAGTCTTCTTTGAGCAGCGCGCAGATCCCGATGTCACGGTATCTGCCCTTGACCAGCATTGCCCCGCGCTGTATCCCCTCGAAGGTCAGCCCGCAGCGCTCCATTACCCGACGGGAGGGAGCATTTTCTGCCATATAGCGTCCCTCGATCCGGTGCAGCTCCAGAACGCGAAAGCCGTACTCGATGACCGCACGGACAGCCTCTGTTGCGTAGCCTTTTTTGTGGAAATCGGGATTCAGAACGTATCCGATCTCCCCCACGTGATGCTGTTCCGTAAGACGGGTAAAGCCGCAGGTGCCGATCATCCTGCCGGAGGCCTTTTCCACCACCGCCCAGTCGAAAAACTGTCCCTTACGGTAAAATCTGCCGATCATGGCAAGATAGGAGCGAGTATACGCCGGGGAGGGGTGGGGCGACCACAACAGATAGCGGCTGGTGTCCCCACGGCGGGCGTAATCGAACATATCGTCGGCGTCCCCACGCTCCATCGGGCGGAGCAAAAGCCGCTCCGTCTCTATCCGAGGCAAAAACGATACCGTATTCCGTTTTCCGAACCATGTACCCATCTGCCTGCATCCTCCGAACATTATCCGTTTGAATTCAGTATATCACTTTTTCTGAGATATTGCAATATTCCACCGACTTTTTTTTGAATAAATGTTGCAAATTCCGATTTTGTGTGGTACAATAATGAATATCCGCACTATGGAGACTGCAGTCATATCTCCCCCACGCGCTTCATACAGTGGTAGAAACTCCCAAAGGAGCGTCTGCTATGAAAGTCTCCCTTTCTGCGTCGATCCGCAAGATCCTGCGTTCTGCGGATCCTCTTCCCACGTTGGCTATTGGTTATATTCTGGGCACGATTACTGCAGCAGGAGCTGTTCGATGCAAAGCGATCGCCGTTCTGCCTCTATCCCCTCTCCCGTGCTTCACCGCCTTCACTGCGGCGGTCACCTGCGAACTGCACCTCTTTCTCATTACCGTATTGGCAGGGATCACCCGTGTTCCCACGATCGCCCGAATCCCAGTTCTATTCCGCAGTCTGCTTTGGGGATACGGAAGCCTGCGCATCTATCTGACCTGTGGGCAGAGCCTCCCTTACTTTCGCTACGTATTGGCATCGGGGGCAACGCTTCTCTCTCTCTGCTGTCTGGCCCGTCTTGCGTCGGATCTGGCGGACAGAGCTTCTGCTCCAGACGGCACCCGACTGTTTGATTACTTCGGCAGATGTCTCTTTTATTGGGGAGTGATCCTGCTGACCATTCCTCTGCGGTACTGACCCCGCAGATATTCTCTCGGTTTCGACAGCGCTCCCCCGGGGAGAATCTACACGACTGCCCTGCAGTCAAGGAGGTACAAAATATGAGTAGATACGACGACCGTCCGCGGCTGGACGACCTGGAAGAAAAGCCGACGAAAAAGAAAAAAAAGTTTAATATTTTTGACGCCCTGTACGACAAGGACAAGACCGAAGATGCCGTAGGCGATAAGGATGCTCCGCGAGATTTCGCCTTCTTTTTCAAGCTTGCCGGGCGAAATATGCGCCGCCTGTTCAGCCTGAACCTGTTACTGGTCTTTGCCAATTTCCCCATCTTCCTGATCCTGCTGGCTACCAGCACCAATCTCCACGATACCGCTCTGGCTCCCGCCTCTGCGCTGGCGGCTCCTTTGTACGGCGCCTCCTATTTCGGAGCAACCTCCCCTGCCTCTGCCGCACTGTTCGGCCTCCACGGCGTTACCACTCCCGTGGCGTATTGGACGCCCCTTGCGCTGACCGTGCTGATCGTAGGAGCTGTGCTCTTACTGTTCACCTTCGGCGTTTCGGTTATCGGCATCACCTACATTATGCGAAACATCGTCCGCGGCGAGATGGTGTTTATGTGGCAGGACTTCGTGTACGCCATCAAGCGCAACTTCAAGCAGGGCTTCATTCTGGGGCTTTTGGACTTTCTCTTCGTCTTCCTGCTGTTCTACGACGTCTACTTCTTCTATCTGAACTTCGGCAACGGAACCTGGTCTGTGGTAGGCTTCTGGGCTAGCGTCGTGATCTTCTTCTTCTACTTCGTCATGCGCTTCTATACCTATCTGCAGGCGCTGACCTTTGATCTGAGCATCAAGAAGATCTTCAAAAACGCGCTCATCTTCTCGATCCTAGGCATGAAGCGCAATCTGATGGCCATTCTGGGTATGATCTGCACGCTCGTCCTGAACTTCGCGATCTTTACGGTGCTCCAGCCTGTGGGCATAATCCTGCCGCTGCTGATCACAGTCTCGCTGATGACCTTTATGGCCAACTATGCCGCATGGCCTGTAGTCAAGCGGTATATGATCGACCCATACGAGAAGGCCACGCAGGAAGATGACGAAGAAGAGGACGAGGACACCGAGTCCGAACCCGCATAGTGCCGTCTGTTTAGCACAAAATTGTGTACAAATAGTAAATTTAGAGGATTTCCTCTTCCATTTTGCGCGGTTTTGTGATATAAATATAAACAGTTTCTGCCGTCCCGCGTGCAGCGTCGCTCGGGAACGGTACCAATCACTATTGTTAAAATCAAAGGAGCATAATCCCAATGAAACGCACAATTGCAATGGTATCTGCTGCTATTCTGCTTCTGACTTCTCTGGTCGGCTGCGGCAGCGAATACGACAACCCCGAACAGTATGTTACTCTCCCCGATCTGTCCACCATCACCATCAGCCAGGCTGACATCGACGCAGACTTTGCTGAGGAAAAGGAGTCAATTCTGGAGGAAAACCGCAAAGCTGATTACCAAGAGGTCTCCGATGCTGCACAGCTGGGCGACCAGGTGAACATCGACTACGAGGGCAAGGCTACCGATTCTTCTCTGACCCTTTCCGATGACACCATCTCCGGAATGAAGGCTGAGGGTACCGATCTGGTACTCGGCTCAGGCGCCTTTATCGGCGAATACATCGTAGACGGTGTCGAAACTCACAAGGGCTTCGAGGATCAGCTGATCGGTGCAGAGGCAGGCAAAACCGTTGACGTAACCGTCAAGTTCCCCGATGACTATGACACCTCTGAGCTGCAGGGCGTTGAGATCGTCTTTACCGTAACCGTCAACAGCGTCTCCCGTCTGACCGTCGACGAAGACACTCTGATCGAGGTTGACTACGAGTTCGTGTTGAAGGAAGACGAAACCACCTCCGACGAGACCGCCACCTCCGACGAAACTTCTACCTCCGACGAAACTTCTACCTCCGACGAAACTTCTACCTCCGACGAGACTACCACCTCCGACGAGACTACCACCTCCGACGAGACTACCACCTCCGACGAGACTGCCACCTCCGACGAGACTACCACCTCCGACGAGACTTCTACCTCCGACGAGACTACCTCTGATGACACCACTTCCGACGACACCACTTCCGACGACACCACTTTGGGCGGCGTAGAAGAGGAAGAAGAGCCCGCTGAATTCTCTGATTTGTTCGTAGCAGACAGCTTTGAAATCGACTATTCCGTCGAAGCAGACGATACTACCTTTAACGATCTCTTCAAAATCTCCGATTATCGCGATGAATTTATCGGCAAGAACCTGTACTACTCCGTTTCTAAAGAATACGTCATCCCCACCGACGTTGACGAAGAGTATCAGGATTTTGCAGGCAAGACCGTGATCATTACCTTCACCGTTTCCTCTGCCACCGTTCTTCCCGAATGGAACGACGATCTGATCAAGGAAATCACCTCCGAGGCTTATACCACCGTTGCAGCATATGAAGAAATGCTGATCAAGGAAATCACCATTGAGTTGGCTCTGGTGGCAGTAGAGGAAGCTGCCGTATACAGCGGCTATCCCAAGTCTGAAGCAACCAAGATTTACGAGGACTACGTTGATCAGCTGATCAATCAAGAGCTCTACTCCGCGATTGGCAAATATCTGGACGAAGCCACCGCTTCCGAATTGAAGTCTGCTATCGACGACGCAACCTACGAGGAAATCTACGCCACCGCCGCATCTTACGCAATCTCCTCTGTCAAGAGCCGTCTGCTGATCGAGTATCTCTGTAACGAGCTGAACGTAGAAGACGTCACCGACGACGAATATGATGCAGCGCTGCAGGAAGCCTACGATGCTTACGCTTCTGATTACACCACCATGTACTACTACTATTACTACTACGGCGTAACCTTCTCCAGTGCCCAGGATATGGAAGACTATATGGGCAAGGAATCCTTTGAGCTCCAGATCAGAACCGACAAGATGTCCGAAAAACTGATCGAGGTCATCACCATCACCGACTGATCCGCATCCCCAAAACACCGCAGAGCAATCTGCGGTGTTTTTTTGGGGGAAAGTAAAGCTATCACAAAACCCTCCGACTGTCGTCGGAGGGTTTCGTCGAATGAGATTAGGCTAAGTTCAGTTTATTCTCCAGCAGATGCCGATTGATCTGATAACAGGTAATCGCAAACGCAGTATAGAGCACCACGCTCAGATAGGTGGAGAACAGCATGTACGCATCGTAGGATGCGGAATAGAATGCCGCGCTGCAGATGGAAGTAATCACCTGCATGAGGATGCTGACCAGCATATCAGCACCCAGATAAATGCCGGCTCCCAACAACGCCTTGCACTTGTTAACCACGATACCGCCCACCGTCAGCGACAGGTAGAGCAGCGCCAGCTGAGACAGCATCATTGCCAAAGCATTCAACGCGTAGCCGATCAGCACAAACACGGTCGTCAGCTCAGATGCGAAGAAGAGCTGGAAGTAGAGCTCGACGTAGCCCAGGAGCTCGGATACAGTTACGCCACCGGTAATCACCACCTGGGGCAGAATAATAATCAGCACATCCAGTACTATCACTATGGAGGAAAGGATCATCCACACGCTGCCGCTCATCATCTTGGACATCAGATGCTGACTGGAGGTGGCGGGGAGAGTGAAGGTCAGATACGCCTCGTCGGAGACCGTTTTCTTATAATAGTGGATCGCCACAGACAGAATCACGGCAGATGCCGACAGAAAAGTCCCCAGAATCATAAAAAAGAGAATCATGATCGAGCCCAGCATAGTGAGAGCCGCGAATGCGCTTTCACCGTATTGCATTGAGGCGATTACCACCTGCATAAGGATGGACGAAATAACGGCTCCGCCCAGCGAGATCAGCAGAAGCAGCAGCGACAGAAAGCGCTGCGAGCGCAGATCGTATTTAATCAGCTTTAGTAACATCTGAACACCTCCCGGAAGAACTGATCGATGGTCTGCCCGCGCTGCTCCCGCGCGGCAGCGGCTCGGTCGCGGCAGATCACTCTGCCGTTCTTGATGAAGAGGAAGGAATCCAGCACGTTTTCCACGTCGCTGATCAGATGGGTGGAAAGCAGGATGGTGCTTTCCGGATCGTAATTCTTCAAAATGGTGTTCAGTATGTAGTCTCGCGCCGCAGGGTCAACGCCTGCGATGGGCTCGTCCAGCAGATACAGCTTCGCCCGTCTGGACATAACCAGAACCAGCTGCACTTTTTCCCGTGTGCCCTTGGACAGGGTCTTGATTTTGGCATCGGTAGGGACGGCAAGAAGTCGCAGCATTTCTTCCGCTCTCGCCCGATCGAAATCGGCGTAGAAGGTGGAAAACAGGTTGAGACATTCGTCTACCCGCATTCCCGGAGAGAGGTAGGTGCGCTCCGGAAGATAGGAGACCCACGCCTTAGTATCGGCGCCTACGCGGATGCCGTTCACGGCAACCACGCCGGCGGTGGGGGTGAGAAGTCCTGCAGTCAGCTTCAGCAGAGTAGTCTTGCCGCTGCCATTGGGACCGAGCAGTCCGATGATCTCGCCCTTGGGCAGCATCAGCGACAGATCGTCCAGCGCCAGCGTTCCGCTTTTGTAGCGCTTGGTCAGATGACTGCATTGTAAGATGGGATCCATATACAGCTCCTTTTCAAATTGAATTGTCATTGGAAATACGGATATGCATATTCACACGAAACGACACAGTACACCGTAATTCTATCTAAATTATAACACGCTATACAAAATCCGTCAACAGCTTTTCTAAATTTTCTGCAAAAAACATATTGCATTTTTACTGCATTTATAGTATAATGAGAGGAAGAAAAGATCGGTGTGTTCCGGTCTGCGATAAAAGTATGAACAAACTGTTAATGTTGCGTTTTTTTGCAAAAAGCACTTGACAAATCCCTGACGATGTTGCATAATTATACACGGTTTTTGAATATTTATCCATTTGGAGGTTTATTATGAAAAAAGAAGATATCAAAAAAGTAGTGCTCGCCTATTCCGGCGGTCTGGATACATCCATCATCATTCCGTGGCTGAAGGAAAACTACAATAACTGCGAGGTCATCGCAGTCTCCGCCGACGTCGGTCAGGGCACCGAGCTGGACGGTCTGGAGGAAAAGGCTATCAAGACCGGCGCATCCAAGCTGTACGTGCTGGATCTGAAGAAGGAGTTCATCGAGGACTTCATCTACCCCACCATGCAGGCAGGCGCCGTCTACGAGGGCGACTATCTGCTGGGCACTTCCTTTGCCCGCCCCATCATCGCCCAGAAGATCGTGGAGATCGCTCTGCAGGAGGGCGCTGACGCCATCGCTCACGGCTGCACCGGCAAGGGCAACGACCAGGTTCGGTTCGAGCTGACCATCAAGGCCTTCGCGCCCGAAATGGCCATCATCGCTCCTTGGCGTGAGTGGACCATCAAGTCCCGCGAGGAAGAGATCGAGTATGCAGAGGCACACAACATCCCCCTGAAGATCAACCGCGAGACCAACTACTCCAAGGACAAGAACCTGTGGCACCTGTCCCACGAGGGCATGGATCTGGAGGATCCTGCTAACGAACCTCAGTACAATAAGCCCGGCTTCCTGGAAATGGGCGTATCCCCCGAACAGGCACCCGACACCCCCACCTACGTTACCCTGTCCTTCGAAAAGGGCGTTCCCACCGCTGTCAACGGCGAGAAGATGGACGCCGTGACCCTGATCGAGACCCTGAACAAGCTGGGCGGCGAAAACGGCATCGGCATTACCGATCTGGTTGAAAACCGTTTGGTAGGTATGAAGTCCCGCGGCGTGTATGAAACCCCCGGCGGAACCATCCTTTACCGCGCACACAAGGTACTGGAAACCATCACTCTGGACCGCGACACCCAGCACTACAAGGAGCTGGTTGCCAATAAGTACGCAGAGCTGGTCTACAACGGTCAGTGGTTCACTCCTCTGCGCGAGGCACTGGCCGCATTCGTGACCTCCACTCAGCAGAACGTCACCGGCGAGGTGAAGCTGAAGCTCTACAAGGGCAACCTGATCAACGCAGGTGTGACCTCTCCCTACTCCCTCTACAGCGAAGAGGTTGCTACCTTCGACGAGGACAACGTCTACAATCAGGCCGACGCTACCGGATTTATCAACCTGTTCGGTCTGCCCCTGCAGGTACAGGCAAATCTGAAGAAGAAAAATTAATTGAATGTGGAACCTTCTTGAATAAAAGCTATTGTTGTCAAGCCAACAATGCGGAGTTTGCCTTCGGCAAACATCAGGTTCCGCACCTCCAAGAACTTTCCTAAAAGCGGCAAATACTTGCCGCTTTGGGAAGGTTTCGGGCGGTGAATGTTCCAAAATAGTCCTTTTGCGTACCAAATTACGCGAAAGGACAGTTTTGGGATATTGACCTAATTTCAACAACACTCATTTTTATCTATTTTCCAATAAGTTTTTGAAGTCCAGAAACTTTTTTTCAAAAAGTTTCTGGCAGGGTGCGGGACGGAGTCCCGCTTGGAGATCAATTCATGGCCGAAAAAATGTGGGCGGGACGATCCGCCGGCGTCACCGATCAGGTGGCAGACGATTTCAATACTTCTCTTCCCTTCGATCAGCGGATGTACCGGCAGGACATCACCGGCAGTATGGCGCACGCCACCATGCTGGCGGCGAAGGGGATCCTCCCTCAAAGCGACGTAGACACCATCATTGACGGTCTGTCCGGGATCCTTGCGGATCTGGACGGCGGCAAGCTGGATTTTTCGGCAGGCGGCGAGGACATTCATATGTTTATCGAGTCGGAGCTCACCGCGCGGATCGGCGATTTGGGCAAGAAGCTCCACACCGCCCGCAGCCGCAACGACCAGGTCGCACTGGATCTGCGGCTCTATCTGCGAGATGAGGTAAAGACCATCTCGGATCTGATCCGCGACGTGATCGACGCACTGCTGATGCAGGCTGAGGCTTACGCCGACGCCATCATGCCCGGCTATACCCATTTGCAGCGGGCACAGCCCATCACCTTCGGGCATCATCTGATGGCGTACG